>NZ_JBYMAP010000007.1:0-37727 GCF_057766305.1 Methylomonas sp. BG-2
CGATACCTTTTCCAGCCTTTAGCAAAAAATCACAAGAAATTTAATTTTCAGGCCATTCGTTCATTGGCTGATCTGTTCGATACCAGTTTGACCGCAACCGCTATCCGGGCAGTAGAAGGAGAAATATCTCCTTCTTTGCTCGTTTGTCACGGCATGCAGGGGCGGAAGTGGTTTGCAAGATCGCCAAGCGTTCCTGAAAAGTGGTTTCCTCGAAATGAACTGGATTCCGACAGTTTCGCTTTTGATGTTTTATTTGGTAACGCCGTCGACGATGCTTCACCAAGGAAAATCGATGCTGATAGCTGGTTCGATAGATATGATGCTTCCCGCTATGAGATACGCGAGCAAACGGTCCGGACAGCCGAAAATGAAATTCTCACTCTGATCCTGATTGATGATGATCAAATGCTGAATGAAAGCGTCTCAAGTTATTCACGGTCGAGATAGTAAAAGCGTTATTCCTCGACCGCCGTTGCTAATCGAAAATCCTCTTCAGATAGCGAATTTGTAGGAAGTTATCTGCCATGTTGGCAGCCCTCGGATGAAAATAATCGTTCCAGCGTGGCTGGAATCAGTGCCTGATTCGCTTCGCGGATTTTGGCGTGTCGTTGTTTCAGTTCATTTTGACGGGACAGAATTTCAACGATTTTTAGCTGTTCATTTAATTCCGGCATGGGCAGTTCGATGTTCAAAAACTGCTCTGGGCGGGTACGTTCTCGGCGGGCGCCAACGCCGCGGGTTGCGGCTTGGAGCAGTGACCAAAACCAGGGCGTTCTGATCAGTTCTCCCAGATAGGCAGGGCTTGCCAGATCAGGTTTGCAACGAAACGTCCGGTACTCCGGCGAGACAAACATGCCGGCCAATTCGGGCGGACAGACTGCCAGCGCGCCTTCCCAGCCTTTGACCTGGCTAAGCACGATGGCATCGGCATACAAGTGGTTGAAGGCTCTGTATGAGGTTTCCGTTCCCGCCAATGCTGGCTTGGCGAACAGTCCGCCGCCGAATCCGCGCACGCCGACTTGAGGGTATTGTCCGTCAGGTTTGATGGGTACGGATTCCTCAAACAATTCGATGATGTCGCCCAGGCGAACCACGCGCTCTGCCGCGAATTTATGATGCAGACTGATTAATAGCGCCTCGGCAACTGCGTCGATGGCATCCAGATGTTGATCGATTTGCCGCACTTTGTTCGCCAATTGATCTAGGCGGGCAACGATGCTCTCCTGTTCGTCTACCGTAGGTAGCGGAGTATAGGACTCAAACAATGAATCAGGATTCAGGGTTCTGCGCCTATCGCCCATGCCCTTGGCGCGGCTTCCAAGGTCATCCCAAAAGCATGGTTGTCGCATGACCCAACCCAGAAATTCTCGGTTTAACCGCGATTGATCACATATAAACGTTGGAAATTGCGGTGAAACATAACAACCCGCAAAATCATTGGAGCAGAGAGCTAATGCGCCTTCCCAGCCGAATAACTGGCTCATGACAATATGTTCTGCGGATAAACGTAAGAAATACTTGTAGCTTGTGTTTCCGTTTTCTATGGTTTCCCGGTTGAATAAGCCACGACCAAAACTGAGGACACCGACCATTTCATAAGCTTTTGAAACATCGATTGGCTCCTTATGAAGATCAAGTTTTAGAATCTCGCCTAATTTAACTTTGGGCCACCGACTCATGCTTCACCTTCATTTTTGGAACCGACCAATCGCCGCGCCTCCAATTCGATCCGCGACCGCTCCAATTCCTCAGCCAACAGCTTTTCATCCGGCAGTACGGTTTGATATTCGGCGGCCAGTACCTTGTTCGGCAGGTTATCCAGGGCGTAATGCGCTTCCGCCGCGCCTTTGGCGGCGCAGAGTATCAGGCCCACCGGCGGGTTTTCGCCGGGCTTCATCCAGTGTTCGCGGGCATAATTCAGGTAAAGATGCATCTGGCCGGCGTCGGCATAGCTGAACTTGCCTACCTTAAGGTCGATCACCACCAGACATTTCAGACGGCGATGGAAAAACAGCAAGTCGATGCGAAACCAGGTATCGTCGAGCCGCAAGCGGCGCTGGCGGCCGACAAAGGCAAAGTCGTCGCCCAATTCCAGCAGAAAATCGGCTAAATGCTGGATCAGCGCGTCTTCGAGATCGGATTCCGAGTATTGGTCTTTCAGGTTGAGAAATTCCAGTACGAACGGATCCTTGATGGCTTGTTCCGGGGTGATGGCGTCATCCGGTTCGGCGTGTTCCGCTTGCGCCAACATCGCGACTTTGTTTTTCGATAAAGCCGTGCGCTCGTAAAATTGGCTGTTGATCTGCCGATCCAGTTGCCGCACCGTCCAGCCGCAACGCAGGGCTTCGGTTTCGTAGAAGCCGCGCGCTTCCGGTTTTTTGACCGAGAGCAGGCGCACGTAAGCCGACCAGGGCAGTTGGAAGGCTTCGGCCAAGGTTGTGAGGGTTGGTGATTGTCCAGACGCTGTCTGGATCATTGGCGTTGAGGAAGATTCTGCAGACAATGTCTGCAGAATTGATGCCGTGAAAGATGGCGCAGACAGTGTCTGCGTATTTCGCGCAAATATGCCAGACGGTGTCTGGCATATTTGCTCCAATGGCCAGGCCAGATAGAACGCCCGCATTTGCCAGATATTTTGGCGGCTAAATCCACGGCCAAAACGATTGGTCAAATCCAATGCCAACCGCTGAATCAACGCCTCGCCATACGCGGCGCGATCTTCACCACCTTGTTCGAATTCGACAATGCGACGGCCAATCTCCCAATAACTGGCGGTCATCAAGGCATTGACGCTACGCGCGGCGGCGCGGCGGGCGTTTTCCAGTAGATGGACGATGTCGGTATGAATGTCGCCGTAAGCGCTGGGCAAATGGCTGGATTCGCTCATTGTTCCACCTCATGTACCAAGGTTTCGATCTCGCCCAATAAACGCATCACTTCGGTTTCGTGGCTGCGCATGCTGGCGATCAGGTCTTTGGGGTCGGCGTGTTCCAGGCCAGCTTTGGCATGGGGATTCTTTTGATCGAGATTATAAATCGGCCAGTAAAGCGCATCACCTTCGATTTGTGCGGCTTTGGCGGCGGCTTCGTGGGCTTGTTGTTGGGCTTTCAGGTCACGTAGCTGAGTTTGCAAGACGGCTTTGTCGCCATTGCCGGCGGCAGATACAGCTTGTTCCAGTTCGCGAATCTGTTTGCCCAAGGCCAGCGCGGCGGCACGTTCGCTTTCGGCGCGTTGCCAATGCGGTTCGGCGGCAGCCAAGGTGGCCGCGCGTTTAGCAGCGAAATCGACTTTCCAGGCCTGCGGGGTTTCCTCGCGGTTGTGCCACCAGTTTAAGGCCGGTTCCAATTCCTCGAATTGCAACGGTGCGGTTTTGCTGTATTTCTTGCGGCCTTCCGGTAATGGCTGCTCGTAATACCAGATGGTTTCGGTGGGGCCGCCACGCTCGAAAAATAGCAGGTTGGCAGGAATGTCTGTGTACGGTGCGAATACGCCTTGCGGCAGACGGACGATGGTATGCAGGTTGAATTCCTTGAGCAGTTCTTCCTTGATGGTGGCGCACACGCCATCGCCGAACAGGGTGCCGTTGGGCACAACCACGGCGGCACGACCTCCACGTTCCGCGCCGAAGCCCGCGTAGCGTAATTTGCGCATGATGAATTGCAGGAACAGCAAAGCGGTTTCGGCGGTCTGCATGTTCGCCGGGAAATTGGCTTTGATACCGGCTTCTTCCTCGCCGCCGAACGGTGGATTGGTCAAAATCACATCGACGCGTTCGCTATGGCCGATTTCAGTGACGCGACGTTCCAGAGTATTGCCGTAACCGATCTGCGGGGCTTCCAAACCGTGTAGCAGTAAGTTCATCTGCACCAGCATGTAGGGCAGGGGCTTGGCTTCTTGGCCGAACAGGCTTTCCCGCTGGAGTTTACGGCGATCCTCAGGGGTAACTACTTGTTTCAGTAAATGGTCGTAGGATTCCACCAGAAACCCGCCGGTACCGCAGGCCGGATCGAGTACGGTTTCGCCGAGTTTGGGGTCGGTGACCTGCACCATGAAGCGGACTACCGGGCGCGGGGTATAAAACTCGCCGGAATCGCCGGCCGCATCGCGCATTTCCCGCAGCATGGATTCATACAGATGCGACAGGGTGTGAATCTCTTCGCTGCTGTTGAAATGAATGCCGTTGATCTTGTTGATGATGTCGCGCAACAAAAAACCGCTGACCATGCGGTTTTGCACGCCTTTGAACACGTTGGCGATGACTTCGCGCTGACTGCCTTTTTCGCCTTCGCCAGCCAAGCCGCGCAGATAGGCAAATAAACCTTTGCCGCGTTGGCCGTCGGGCCGGATGGTTTCATCCTGGTTGATGAAGGACAATAATTCCTCGCCGGTGACGCCGTCTTCCCGCGCCGCCCAATCCCGCCAGCGATAAGGCGATTCGACGATGGACTGATAGCGCTTGCCGTCAAGTTCGGCTTCCTGTTCGTGGAGGAGCTCCAGATCGTCGAGAAATTTCAGAAACATCACCCAGGTGAGCAGCGGCAAGCGGTCGACGTCGCCGTTCAAGCCTTTGTCTTTACGCAGGATGTCGCGCGCCGATTTGATCAATGCGGAAAGTTGTTGTGCAGTAGTTAATACGGGTTTGGTTTTTTTAGGTTTGGCCATGCAAAATTGTAATGATTATTGGTAGAGGGCGGACTGTAATTGCGACACAGCCGCTTTCAGGCCCTGAATGCCGCCGAAATGGCGGTTCGCGATTTCCGTGGGGGTACCGTATTGTTCGAATGGCTGGACTTTCATCAATTCGGATAAGGCGTTGAATTGGCTGATGCCGCGCTCGATGTATTTATCCAGCATCAGCGTGAGGATTTCGCGGGCCGTATCGCTGTGCTGACTGAATAGATTTTGTGCCGATTTACGGGCTTGCTCGGCGCGTTGTCGGCGGGTCAACAAAGGCGCATTCCACGCCAAATGGCAAAGCAGATCGAATGGGTCGGCATCCGGCACGTCGGACGATGAAGCGAGTTCTTCAAAGCTGATGCCGCGTTCGGTGAGTTCGCGCAGCAAGTCGCTACGGGTATCCGGGTTGGCCCAGTCGCGCTGAAATTCCTGGCTACCGGGATACATCGAACGCACCGCGCGGCCGGAATATTCGGTGTAGCGCACGACTTGCAGTTTCTTGCCGTCGGTATCCAGATCGTAGACCAGATGACCGATGACTTCGACCGTACCGCCATCGACATAGAATTTACGCGGTTCGACTGGCGGATCGGTGATGATTTCACCTTCTCCATCGGAAGGATTGTCAACGTCAGGGTTGCCATCGTCCGCTTGGTATTCGCCCGGTGTTTCCTGGACTTCGTCCTCGATGATCTCGACTAAGGTATCGACAATTTCGCCTTCTTCATCAATCGTGATTTCTTCAATACGCGCCGGATCGCCGTCAAAGTCCGGATCAGCGAAATGCCGGGTTGCGGTGCCGGTGAAATCGATGATGTTGAAATATTCCTTGCCGTAATCGACCTTCAGGCGCGTGCCGCGGCCGACGATTTGTTTGAATTCCGAGCGCGAACCGACCACGCGGGCTAAAACCACGTTTTTCACCATTTCGGCATCGACGCCGGTGGTGAGGAGTTGCGAGGTAGTCAGAATGGCGGGCGTGGGTTTGTCCACGTCTTGGAAATGCGCAAGATGCGTCAGGCCAATGGCGCCTTCGTCGGCGGTAACCCGGCAGACGTAATCGGGATATTGCTTGACCAAATCGCTATTGAGGTTGAGCAATTCCTGGCGCACTTCCGAGGCGTGTTCCTGATCGACGCAAAATACCAAAGTTTTGGCGAAACGGTCGGTACCTTTCAAAAAGTCCGTCAGATGTTTGGCCATGGCACGGGTGCGCGCCCGCAAGGCAATCACGCGTTCGAAATCCTTGGTTTGATATTCATCGTCCGGTACCGGTCTGCCGTAGCGGTCAAGCTCATCTTTGGAAGGTCGCCAGCCGGCGGCATCGACAGTGGTAATCACGCGATGCACGCGGTAAGGTGCCAGAAAGCCGTCTTCAATGCCTTGACGCAGACTGTAGGTGTAGACCGGATTGCCGAAGTACTGATAAGTATCACGCGAGTCTTCGCGTAACGGTGTGGCGGTCATACCGACCTGAACCGCTGGTTGGAAATAATCCAGCACGGCCCGCCAACTGCTGTCGTTGCGGCTGGAGCCACGATGGCATTCGTCGATGATGATCAAGTCGAAAAAATCCGGCCGGTATTGGCGAAATACGTCGCTGGCTGGATTGGTCAGTGCCTGATAGATGCCGAAATACATTTCCCGACCCTGGCTGACATCGTTGCCGGAGATTTTGAAACGGGCATCGCCGAACGGTGCAAACATCTTGGCCATCGGATCGTCGATCAGAATGTTGCGGTCGGCGAGAAACAGAATTTTGGGTCGTCGATATTCGCCGGTTCTATTCCAGCGGCTGTTCCACAACTTCCAACACAATTGAAACGCCACGCAGGTTTTACCCGTGCCGGTAGCCATGGTAGTCAGGATGCGCTTTTGTCCGAGTAAAATCGCTTCGATAATACGGTTGATGGCAATGACCTGGTAGTAACGAGGCGTTTTGCCGGATACCAGGTTAAAGGGTTCCAATAAGTGATTGCCGGCCGATTCGGATAATGACGCTGAAGTACTTAAACGTTGCCAGAGTTCAGCAGGACTTGGATAGTGGGCGATTAGCTTTTCGGTGCCGGTTGTGTAATCGATCTCGATAATGTGCCGACCGTTGGAGGCGTAAGCAAATTTCAGCCCTAGGATTTCGGCATATTCGCGGGCTTGCTGGACGCCGGTTTCAGCGGGGAAGTTGATGCTTTTGACTTCGACGACGGCCAGCGGGAAATCACGCCGGTAGTACAGCAGATAATCGGCACGTTTTTGTTGACTGCGGCGCACTTTGCCGCCGGTGACAAAGATACGGCCATTGGTGAAACTGCGTTGTTCGCCGATTGAATGGGGTGAGATTGACCAGCCAGCTTGAACCAATTTTGGGGTAACAAATTCGCGACTGGTATCCGCCTCGGTCATGATCGTATCGCGTTTGTTGTCCCTGTCCATTTAGCTGTTTCCCGATTAAATGCCTAACGGTTATGATGGGGTATAGGTCAAATACCGGAATATTAGCAGCTAAGCGGCTGAACTAATAAGTATTCGCTATCCTGGAAGTAGTAATCAAGCTTTCTGGCTACAATTGCCCTGTGTAACCTAAGTCACGGGCACTAACAAAATCGCAATTTAACCGCTTTAATATAAACAGGAAATAACATACATGAACAAATCCGACCTCGTCGACGCCATTGCCAGCCACGCCAACCTGACCAAAGCCGATGCCGGCCGCGCATTGGATGGTATTACCCATTCCATTCAAGCGGCATTAAAAGCAGGCGATTCCGTAGCGTTCGTGGGCTTTGGCACCTTTGAAGTGAAAGAACGTGCAGAGCGCTCTGGCCGCAATCCACAAACCGGCGAAACGATTACCATTGCCGCCGCCAAATTACCATCCTTTAAAGCCGGCAAAGGTCTGAAAGACGCGGTTCAGTGAGGTTTAGTTTAGGCCGCTCATTGCGGCCCCATTCCCCAGCCTTCCAGTTCCGACTGGCGTTTGACCGTAGGCACATTCAGATCGGTCATTCGGCCTTGAGTGCGGGTTAAAGTGTCCTGACGGCCGCTGGAGGCTGCGCCGTATTTCTGCGGATTGAGCCGGCTGCCGGTTCCGGTGAGTTGATCCAAATTCAGCATGGACGCAGCATTGGCGGCACTCGGCAAATGCCCGGTCTGAGCTAGAATCGCCAACCATTCGTCCAAATTGACCCGAGTCCAGTCCACGCGGTCCAGATCTGCGACTTTAATCCCGGTACAAGTTGGACTTTCAGGCGTACCAAAGTCCATGCCCAACTGCGGTTTGATTTGTTCGTTGAGAATGCGCGCTAGCGGTGAGTTGTAGCAGCAGTAACTTTCCTTGCGTACCCAGCACACCCCAGCCACCTTGCTTTCGCAATAGGTGCCCAGATCCGTGCAGACTTTCAACTGTTTCTTGGCGGCAAGCTCGTACTCCGGCTCCTCGCAGGAATAGACGATCTGGATGATCATGATGATGATCATCACCACGGTATAAGCTGTCATCAAGGTGCTGAGCAGTTGTCCTGCCACTGCCGCACCGCCGCCTAATTGCACACCACCGGATTGCGCGGCAGGTGTGAGATTGCCCGCCGCATCGAAAGCTGCCTGGCCACCGGCGCTGAACAAGGCATTACCGGCGGCTTCACCAAAGGTCTGGCCAATCCATTCCGCTACCGACTTCATTAATTCGCCCTTCAGTGAATCCAGTAAACCTTGCGAAGCAATGTCGCTGGTACTGAGCATGTCGGTGCCGACTAAGTCATTCACCGTCGAGGCAAAATCCGCCTGAAAACTGTTCCAGGCATCGCCGGCTAAGGTGAAAGGGGTGCGCATAGTTTCCCAGGCGCCTCGAATCGCCGAGGTGCTGTCCATGGCCATCACTGCGCTATCCATCTGACTAGTGGCGATCAGCAAATCAATATACCTGCCTAAGCCCATCGCGCCCGAGGGCGTTTCGCAGCAATCGACCAAGCTGAGTGCGCCACCGACCATTTTGCAACTGGCCGGTTTACCCTGAAATACCTGGCAAGTGGTCGGATCCTTTTGCTGGAGATTGGCATTGGCGTAGTCACAATGCAAGTCCATCGCCATTTGCTGGGCGCTGTTAAGTAAGGCGACCGCCTTGCTGAAATCCTGGCTCTGGGTCCGATTCACGCTGATACAGTCTTCGCCCATGCAGCGTATCGGCCCGGCGCATTGCTGTTGGGTATTGCTTTGAATGCTGGGAATACCCACCGTTTGCCCGCAATCATAAGTATCGACGCTGTCCCAGCAGGTGCCGGATGCTAACACACTGGTACATTGGCTTTTGATGAACGAGCAGCCTTGCGTCTCCAAAGTCGAACAACTCTTCGTGGGCGTACCATTGGCCGGTGGCTCCAAGCAATGGGTGCCAGCTGTGTCGGTCCAGCATTGGCCGTACTGATTCAGATCGCAGTTCCCGGTGGCCTGGATATTCATACAGGTATTACGGATCCCCGTCGAACTGGCTACTGGTGCTTGCGCCAAATCCGAGCCGCAGACCATCACCTGCGAAGTCGGGTCGACGTAACAACCCGAAGCGTTGGCAGGATCATTCGTGCAGCTCAATTGGCTGCCGGCCTGGCAAATGCCGTCAGTAATCGCATTGGCTAAGTTTTGGCAATTTGGACCACCCCAGCTCCATTGGTCCTGGGTGATCAGTTTCGACAAATCATAGCGGAGCCGAATCCTGGAATAACCTTCACCATTACCACCAACCATGGTTTCCTGTTTGAAGACTTTGTTGCCCGTAGTGTTGAAGGCATAGGTGACGTCGCGATTGGGATGGTCGACCCAACTATTTCTGAGTTCGCATGAGCCGCCCCAGCCGGTGGAACCGGTATAAATCAGGTTGTCGCCGTAATACACTCGCGCATGGTCGTCGAATTCCACGTCCTCCAGCGTAGCACTGACTATCGCTTCCGGATGCAATACGTTATAGGTCACTTGCCAGGTAAACACCGCGCATCTGGCTGACCAATAGTTGTCGCCGACCCTGCCAACATACAAATCCATGCAGCCAGGACCGCAACTAGACATGCCACCGTCACCGGATACAAAACTGAGTAACGGTTCGACGTTGACCTGATGCGTTGCCGTGCAGCTTTGTGGTACCGTCGGTTGCCGGAGGCAAAGCTGATAATCCGGCACCCGCACCGATTGCAGGGTGTCGGTTTGGGTTGTGATGGTCGTGCAGTCCGAAAACGACTGTGCCCAGGGCGTGAAATTGCTGAATACCTGGTCGCCGTTTTGCCAGATCGGATCGGCTTGTAAGTCAGGATGCGACTGATGAGCGTTGTCGATCAAAGTGCGATAGGCTTCGCCGGTGAAGCTGGTTTCGCCGTTCAGGGCGGTCTGTGCATCCAAACCCGCCGCTAGCAGGCCGGGGTTGTTGCCATAAAGATTGGCAAAATCGCTAGTCGTGGTTGATGTGCTATTGGTATCCGGAAACAGCGTACCGATTGAAATGGCGCTTTCTTGAGCCGTTCCCGGATTCAAGGTCAGCGTACCGTTGCCGGTATCGAGCGGAAACGCAAAGCCGCCGATAATCTGTTGACCGAGTTGTTGGCCATCACGCCCGGCGACCTGAATCGCATCCGCCCAGGAAACGCCAAACGGTGTCCAGGCCAAGGTCACGCACAAAATCGCAGACAGTGTCTGCGTAATCCGGCATTGCGGTTCGAATAAATCCCTGGTACCCATCACAACCCCACGCAGCAGTCCTGCCAACGCCACAGCAGGTAGAGATGATCTTCGCCCGGCCCCGGATAGGTACGGCCCGCACCCCACTTGAAGGTGGTTTCGCCAATGGCGTGATTGGAGTCGGTTTCGGCGACTGGGTAAAACATCGACAACCGGTATTGCGATTTGGGGATGAAGGGATAGATATTTCCGCCGCATAAGGCATCGTTACCCGAGGTTTTCCAGGCCAGCCCACGTCGGTGCAAAGAGGCTGTCGCCCGCGTGGCTAACAGACTGGTGATACGTGGGTCGGTGCCGTAACTGGTCGGCGATATCCCGGATAAGGGATACATATGCCCCCAGGCACCGGCACACCAGAACAAAGCGTCTAATGGATTGCCGGTGGCTGCCGCCGCGGCATCCGCGACGCATGCTGAAATGGCCACCGGATTGGCAAACAACGCCGTTTCCGGACTGGTAAAAAACGCCAGCAAGTCGTTGTTCCAGGTGGGATCCAATTCCGAGACATACAACAGATCGAAATCCCGATAGCCGTCACTGTTGCAGCGACCATCCCAGAACAGATCCAGCAAAATGGTCAACGGAAACGCGAAATAGTGGTAATTGAAAAAAGACATCTCGCTGGCGTCGAAGTCGGCCTTGCCGGTGGTGGCAATCAGACGCACATTTGAAGCACTGAACTTATGCCCGCCCAGCGCCGGCGAACACCAGGGATTGCGCACGATCTCGATCAGTCGCGCCGGATTCCACAGGCCCATGGTCATGCCCAGCTCGGGAATACCCATCGGATCGGTACAGAAGCAGAATTTTTCGTCGGTGGCGATACTCGGTACTGTGCCACCGCCCAGCGACGCCCCGGCTGCTCGAATCGGAAACAGACAGCTCCAGCAAATATCAGTAATCAGTTTGCCGGACCACAGTTCGGCGTCCGAGCACAACGGGTCAACGCTGTTCGTCGTGGTGTCGGCCGCTGTTACACCGGAGAACAACAGCCATAAAAATCCCAAGGCCATGATGGCCGTCCGCTGCAATCGCTTCATGATTTGGCTCCCGTTGTTGAAACAGGTAGCTTGTGTTCGCGAACCAGTAGACGGTTACCGGATTGTTCGACGATAGCGGGCACATGCTGTAATTGAAAACGGCTGCGCACATCCGGCGTCAGTAAATACACCGGTGCCTGCAGCGCGGTTTCCAAACGCTGCAAGCTTTCCCACCCAGACTGACGCGGCAGCGACGTGGCCAAATACATCACGCGGGCCTGTTTGTCCAGGCAGGACTGATGCTCAATCAGCTCGACTTGAGCTGGCACCGTGGCATCGAACACCAGCAGGCATAAGCCAAACGGCATCTTGTCCAACGGATTTACGGTCTGTCCGGCTCGGATGATTAGCTGTCCATTGGGCGCTGTCAGATCGCGCGGGGCGGTGATGGTCAAATCTACGATGCGGTCGCGATCGGCCTGAGCCTCCGGCAACACTTCAAATTTTTGCTGCTGCCAGAACTGAGCGATGGCCTGTTGCTGCTTTTGTTTCCAGTCGATGGCAGCCATCCGGCCTTTGATCTCTTCGAGCAGGTCGATTTCGACAATCTTGGCAACATCGCCCATCATTCCCAAATCACCCTGTTTGCCGGCTTTGAGTCGCTCGTCCAACCAGGACAAACTGCTGACACCTCGAACGTGTAAACGGGCTTTCCCTTCCTGTTCGACGACGATATCCGGCACGGATGTTACCGACCAGCGCTGAAAACGGGTGGGATCGATAACGATGTTGGGCAGTGGATCAATACCTTTCAGCAAACGTTTGAAGTCAGCCATCAGTGCCGGCAGTTTTTGGCCCGGTTTGGGGCCGCGAAACACCAGCAATACATCATCTCGACCTGCGGCATTTTCAAAGATACCTTTCAGTGCGGACTCACCCAGTGAAAATGAGACGAAAAATAGCGTGAGTGGCTTGCTTGAAGTGATTGTCGACTGTGGATTTTGCGATTCCATAATTAGCCCATTCGGCCGTATTGCTTGCGAGGCTTCCAATACTTGTCGCGCTTGGCGTTTCACATCCAACTGTTCAGATTGACCGTTCAACCAGTCAGGACGAGCCCGGCCTTCCAAGGACTGAAAAATAGCCTGTGAACGTTGCAACCAAGCGTCATCTGCCTGAACTTCTTGCACACTGACCCAACAGAACAAACAGACCGCCGCTTGCCGCCAAGGATTTTGTGGACGATCAAAACAACGCATAGGCCCGTCCAATCACTTGATGGTCGTAGACATAGCCCCAGTAACGTGAATCGAAGCTTTTGTCGGTTTGCCCCGTGACCCAATAGGCAGCCGGTGGAATGGTTTCATGACGTTTGAATTGGGTCGCAGGCCTTTTGAGTTTCTCCGTTAAAGGCAATCCATCGATAACCCGTTCACCGTTGATCGTGGTGTGCTGCGGATCGACGTGAATGGAATCGCCGGTGACGCCGGCGGCGATTTTGACGATGATCTGGCCGTCTTTGAAAAATGGTGCCATGCGTTCGGCGCGGAATGCAATCAAATCGCCGCGCCAGATGTCTTTGTTGTGAGTGTCGATCAAGTACACCCATTTATCCGGCAGACAGCGATCGACTTGGTCGTCGCCACCGATCAGAAAGCGTTGGCCGATATAGCGCTCCACCGCTAACACCAGTAACAAGATCGGTACCGCCTTGAGCAGAAACTGGCCCAAACGCGGTCGCGAATGTGCCCGTAGTTTATTCATACGTTTAGCGTCGGGCGTGTCTAACATAGACATCCTCTGGTGCAGCCACCACTGCTGTAGAATCGATCACTAGATAACCCGCATCACTGAGCTTTTTGGCCTGACCCTGCCAATCCTCGACGATCTTGGTCATTTGATCCTGGTTTGCATTGGGCGGAATCGATTGAATCAACTTGGCGCGATCGAGCACGAACACCGGCGTGACCAGATTCAGGCGCGCCAAGGGTTGTTGTAATTGCTGTTGTGCCGCCAACCAACCACCAATGCAGCCCAGACAGGCCGCGATTAAAACAGTGCTGAGCCATTGCGATTTAAGATCCATAAGCACTCTCCCTGGGTTTGCTGCTGCGACTGTCGATGAGTTGTTGAATGGCATCACCCAGACTAGAACCTTGCCGGCGGAGCTGCTTCAAGGCGTTGACGTCTTCGGGCTTGGTGGAAAACAGAATGCGTTTGAACGGGTCGACGATCAGCCGGCCGATGCCTGATCCCATTTCGGTGATGAAGAAAATCTCGGAATAGGCGCCGGGCAAGGTATGCACGGTTTTGAGCAGTTCGTAGCCGCCATCCGATAGTGGCAAACGGCGATCTTGTTTCATGCCTTCGATAACTTCGGCTTTCTGGCCCAATAGGTACATATTCGCCGAATTCTCTACAATGGCCCGGCCTGCAGCATTGCGGTATAAGTCGTTGACCGACTGGGTGATGGTCACTGCAGCACCGCCATATTTACGAAATCGCCGGTAGCCGTGTTCCATGAACTTGGCGACATCGCCTTCAGTCAGCAGATCCCATGCTTCGTCGATAATGACGATCTTGGGCCGGTTGCGTTCGCCGAGATACATTTCCTGCTGGATTTGGTAGATCAGTTGCAGTAACACGACCTGCTGCAGATGTTTGCGGCCTTTGAGTTCTTCCAGTTCCAGCACGGTAAAGTCATTGGTAAATTTGGCGTTATTGCTGCCATTGAAGTAGCGGCCGTATTCGCCTCGTGTGGTAAAGGGAAACAACTGCTCGCCGACATCTTTTAAGCGTTGATCTGTTTCGGCGCAGAGTTGCTTGGCAATGTCGTCGACCGACATGGCTTGGGCTTTTTCGGTCCACAGTTGCTTTAATATCCGTTTCAGACCAGCTGTCTGGAAATCGGTCAATTTCTCGGTCGGCGCCGCCATTTGGCTGACTAACCCCGCTAACATATCGGCTTCTTCCTCGAAGTTTTGCACGATCTCGAATGGGTTCATGCAGATGTTCGAACCATGAGTGAATTTGACGAAATCGCCTTCCAGTACTTCGCAGAGGTTTTCATAAGAGCGGCCGACATCGATGGCCCAGATTTGCGCGCCTTCGGTCAGGTAGCTAACGATGATTTCGTTGGTCAGGAAGGATTTGCCCTTACCGGATTCGGCGGCGATGCAGAGGTTGTAATTGCCAGTGGTATCGAACAGCGACACGGCCATGTGTTCGCCGTTACGGGAGACGAAATTCAAGGTCGGCGTGCCGGTACCCGCCCAATCGCCGAATAGCGGTAACAACGGAATTGCATGGCGGGTGGCCAAGGTACGATACCGTTTCAAATCGGCAATCGCCGAGCGTTCCGACCCAAACGGCAAACAGTTCAAGAAAAACGGCAGGCAGAAGTATTTGTCTTCCAAGAGTTGAAAACCCAGCTCTCGAAAATACACCCGCGCATTGGATACCGCCGCTGCTTCTTCGGCTTCGTCGCAAAACAGCAACACGCCGAAATAGGCCCGAATTGGCCGGTCGCCGTCGCGGTAGGCATCGAACAACACATCGAAATGATGTTTGCGTTGTACCAGCACCGGCAAAAACCGGGCAATCGGTGTATTGACCTGGTTGGTGATGAATTGCCGCACACCTTCCTGGCGAGTGCGAGTCGATTCGGCATCCGGGTAATGCAAGGTCAGACTGAGCAAAGTATTCTGGCGAATGCCACGCGTGCCTGAGAGAATATCGCCCAAGTAACTTTTGGCGCTGCCGAAATAAAAATGATCTGGGGTGCGTTTGGCCGATAAGGTCTTGACGCGCTTATGTCCCAGCCATAGACCTTTTTCATCGAGTTCGAGCGCATTGTCGTAATCCAGCAATTGATCTCGGATCAGTTGGGTCGGATCGCACTCGGGTACCACCCGGTCTTTCCAGCCGGCATCGGGCTGCCAGTTGAGAATCGTGTTCAGAAGCCGCACATACTGATCGGCACCCAATAGTTCCGGATACAGGCCGATGGTCGACAGCGATTGCTGGGTGGCCATTTGCAATTCACTGGCACGACGGATGTCGGTTTCGCCCGGTCGGGGGGATGCCATCGGCAATTTGACCGTGATCAGAATATGGCTGCGCCGCAGGCGTGCCCCCGAAATCGCTTCGGGCGGTTTGGTGGTGCCTTGCCGCAAGAACTCGATACTGGCCAGGGTCATGGTCTTATAAGTCGACTTTTGCTGTTTCAGACGCCGGGTTTGCATGATCGCCAGCGATTCCTCAATGTCCGGTGAGGTCCACAGTGATACTTGTAATAGCGTGTCGGGCGGCCAGTCCTGATTCAACAGAACATTGACGCGCGCGGAGACGCTGGCATCGGCGCCGGTCATCGGTCGGCACAAAAAACCAAAGCCAATGCTGCTATCAGCCATCAAAAACAGATGATGGTCGTACTCATAAGCCAGTACCGTGAATAACTGATCGGCACGAGGGCGTTGCGATGAGGTCATAGTGCTTTATCCTCTTCATAAAGTTGCTGCAAGGCTGAGGTTGGACATTCCGGATGTAAGCGAATCGTGAAGGGATGCCGACAAACCCGAACCGCACGCTTTTGGCGTTTCAATTGTCTGGCCCTAGCCGGATGGCAGGGGTTGATCGGCTGGCCATTGGCGTCTTGAACCCTAACGGTCCGCTTATCCTTCGCCAACGAGCTAGGGCGGCGGTTGCCCGCCGCAGTCTCGGTATCAAGTGTTGAACCGGTCATCGTGGTGAGGTCTAAATCGTGGCGGTCACGATGTTGGTGATAATGGTCGGTGCCGCAAATAGGCCGACACCACTGGCAATCCCCAGCACAAAGCCCATGATGCTGCCGCGCACGACACCGGCGACCAGGCCGACGATAACGAACACGATGGCGATAATGCGGCCGAGCAAGCCTTCCACCCAGCCGGTCAGCAAGGTCCAGACGGTGTTGAACTCGGTACCGCCGGTACCGGCCATGGCGTCATTGGCCATCAACATAAAAAATAACGATGCCAGAGTGACCAAGACCCCGGTTCGATAGGATGTTTTCATCAAAATGTCCTCTTAGGTTAAATGACGGTTGCCCGTCGAATCTCGGACGCTCAGTCCGGCAGGGTTTAAGCGGTTGCCCGCTCAGTCTCGCAGGGGGTGTGGGACCTGCGGTTAATAGGAATTAAGGTTCAGGGCAATTGTTTGCCTAATCGATTCACTGGACTCTCGTCATCAGTGGTATCGACGCTGGATCGTTTCTCCGGCGGGCGTTGCTCGACTTGTAAAGGAATCAACGACGAACCGACGGTTGGAACAGCTTTGCCGATCATCCAACGCCTGGGTTCCAGTTCGGTGTAGACGTAGTTGGACACCATCAAATCGCCGTCTGCATCTTCCCAAGGCGCAATCCAGATGCGCATGACCTGTGAGGGTGTGCGTATCGGCGTGGGATCGTCGATCTTGGGCACGGGTTGTTGTAACGGCGGTGCGATTGCCGTTGATGAGGTTGAGTCCGTACTCTGGATGTTCTCCGAAGGTGCTTCCTTTATCGCCGTATTGGTGACTTGATAGGCCTGCGTCGTCGACAGACAGCTGGGTTCATCCGGCATGCCTTTGCAGCCGTATTCGGTGGTGGCGCAGCCTGTGGTTAACACCATCAGCAACAGTCCGACGGAAATCAGGGAGTTGGGGGACATGGGTTTCAAGGCTGATTCTCCGGCGCGTTGGTGTTTTGAGCGTTGGTAGCAGGTGTCGTTGCCAGACTCGGTGACGGCTTTGGTTTGTCGGCCAACCAATCGGCTAACACCTCAGGTGCGCCGCTATGGGTACGGCCATCTGGAGCGATCAGAAACGGCACGCCCTTCAAATCGAACAGCTTTGCGGTGACTACGGCCTTTTGCAGCGGCTCTTTGTTGCACTGGCCGGGTGGCTCGGCTGGTAATCCGGCGTAATCCTGTTTCAACAGGCGGTCGCGCACCGCGTCTTTGGCTTTGGTATCGCTGGAGCCCAACTGACACGCCAGTTGCACGACGAGGTCTTGCGATTCAGGGCCCAGGATCGGCACCATCACCAGTTTGAAGGTGTACTGGTCTTGCAAGGCTTGCAGGTCTTTCATGACCTTGCCGCAGTACGGGCAGCGCGGATCGATGAACACCAGGACTTGGCCTTTACCGTGGCCGACCGTAAGCGCGCCGAGATCGTCGGCCTTGAGTTTCATCCGCGACAGGTCGATGCGGTTGGCGATTTTGTCGATATCCGCCAATTCCTTGATCTCCTGTTGAGTCCAGATGTCCATCAATTTGCCGCCGTAGAAGGCAAAGCGGCCGTTACTGGATATAAACACGGTTTGCTCGCCGGACTTGACCATCTTGAGGCCCGAGATCGGCAAGTCTTGCATGCCGTCGATTTTGATCGACAACAGGCCTGCGGCAATATCCGAAACCGCTGGTTTTGGCGGATTAGCGGCCAGCGCAATCGATGTGCTGAGTAGCGAGACCAGTAATAAAGGTATGTGGCGTAGCGTCATAACGACCTTTGGGTTTTAGTTAATGAATTAGCTCGGTGACTTCAGCTTCAACGCCGTGCCTTTTTGCACGATGAAGTTGACCTGGCGGGTGGCATCGACTTCGATGACCGGGTAAATCTCCTCGGCCATGTCCATGTAAAAGTGCGACAGTCGTTCCATGGCGAAACCCGCGCCTTTCAGCGCACCGCCTTCCATCGACTGTGAGGAAAAGGCACTTTGGAACGGTGTGGTGCCGGATAGCGCGCCTATTCCACCGGTCATCAGCACCGGAATCTGATTGCGTCCGAAGGCATCGGAAAAACCGCGCAGGAATCCGGCCATCATGGATTGCGCGAGCAGGGCGCCTTGCTTGGACACCACTCGGCCACGCACACCGTTTTTGCCGTCTTCGCCGGTGGCATAGGCATTCATCGGTACTTCGATCACGCCACCATCTTGGCGAACACAGGAAAAGGTCTCGCCGCGAAAGTAGGCCCGCTCGGCACTTAAGTCACCAAAGCCGGCGGCCAGCAAAAAACACTCCCTCACATCGGCATGGAAACGGTTGGGCAGAATGGCTTCCTTCTTGATGCGAAACAGCACCGGCATGGGTTCTTTCTTGGCTTTGCGGCCAGTCGGGGCATCCAGACCATTCAGCAATACGCCAGTTAAAATGCTGCCGGCCGGGATGAAGACGTCGCTGTTGGTGTGGGCGCGGTTCGAGGGGCTCCGATCAGAGGTTTGCGCTGCCTCCCTGTCTTTAGTATTAGACTGCTCAGCGCCTTCCTGGATGACGCGAATCTGCATCGCTGTCGGCGCCTGACTGTTGGCTCGTCCTCCCGAGACGCCGGCATTGCCCGGTGTCGGTCCAGGAATCGCCGCTTGCTCGAAGACGCGGTTGAGATCGTCTTGTCCGTTGTCGAACGGTGGGTTGCTTGGGCGGCGGTTTGGCGGTCTTCCGAGTGCAGATGGTTCTAGTGTGGATTGAGTGACCTCGCTTGGGGTGCCGCTCGTTGACGGTGTGGAGGCTTTGTTCTTCAACGACTCGACTTCACCAGTGACCGCTTGGAGTTTGGCTTCATAGGCTTCACGCTCCGCGGTGGTCCATTGTTTGAAACGCAATTCGTCGGATAGCTGTTCTCGCTTTTGTTGTTCTTCGATCGCGGCCAGCCGGCGGGCTTGCTCGTCGTTCTTTTGCAGCAGATCGCGTAATTGCGCGGAAATGCCGTCGATACCCAGCGATCGGGGATCGCTATCGGTCAGGATGTGTTGGATGGTGGCCTGTTTACTCAGCGGTTTGCTGACTTCCGGGGTGACGGTGGCCAATGCGATGATGACCGCCAACAACACGGTACCGATGCCGCCGACGGCTAGATTGCGTTTGGCGGTCGGACTCAAGCGTGTCCACCAGGTATCAACGACCGTCATTACCGTTGCCCTCCGTTCAATAATGAGGGACGCAAACTGACTGACGCCTCTGGCGATTGTCGGACCACGACATACAACTCGGTGGCTTCCTGCGGTTTCAACACCACGTTGGGCCAGACCGAGACGGCGAGCACGTCTTGTTGGGTCGTCGCGCAACTGCGTTCGTCGAACTCGAGCATCTCGCCGCCGGTATTTTTGGCAAGCCCCACCAAAATCAATCGATCCTGGCCTTCCAGAACTTGACCGGTTTTTATCTGCACGCGATCTTGCAGGCAGCGAATTTGCTCCTGGGGTTTAGGTTTGCGTAGCGAATAACCGGCTGGGGTCTTTTGCAATCCCAAATCCCGAAACAAGGTTTTCAGTTGGCTGATGTAGGCTTGTTCATGTTGGCTCGAAGATCGACTCGCGCCATCGGTGCGCTGCCACTGGTTCAACAACTGGTAACTTTCCTTATCCAAATCGAGATGGATTTCCCGCGCCGGAATGCGTTTGGGGATCAGGGTGAGCGACAGGGCGATGTCCTGGTTGTCGCCGGGCGTGATGTATAGCGTGACCGGCGTTTCGTCGGCGGTGGCGACATAAACGATTTTGCCTTTAGTACTAGTGGTGGCTTGACTGGTGGTCGTGACTACCGGATGTTCGAATGGCGTGACCAGACGATTCAAGTGACCTACAGCAATCGGCATCAGTTCGTTGATGCCGGGTTTAACCGCGATATGCTGGGGACCGATTGATGTGTTTGATGCTGCGTTTGATGCTGCGTTTGATGCTGCCGCTTGCTGTTTGGCAGCTTTCAAGACGCTGGCATCAACCGGCGGTAACTCGATACCTAAGTCGGTCTGAGACGGTACAACGGGTTGTGATGGCGATGAGGGTGACTCTTCGGCCACGCTGGTGACCGGTGGTAATACCGTCACCGGTAAATCATCGCTGGCCCAAGCGCCATTGGCGAGGGAAAGTAATAACCAGGGGTACAACAATCGTTTCATGGTTGAGCCTCATGCGGTTGGCCTTGAGTGGCTTTCAAACGGGCCAAGGTTCTGGGGGAATCCGGATACACGTCGATGTATTCCAGCCGGGGCCGATAGTTTTTGATGGCGATGATGAATTCGTAGGTGCGTGGTTTGACATCGGGTTTGGAGCTGGGGCCCTGGCTTTTCAGTTCGCCGCTGACGAAGACTTTGTTGGTCTCGGCTTCGTAATCGACGTGACGCGGGGTGAAACTGATCGCGACCCGATCCATTTTGATAGCCTTGATTTGATCGCTCATGGCATCCAGGACACTGCGGTAAATATCCGGCGCCAATAATGGCTCGACGGCGGTTTTCAAAAAGTCGGCATTGGCTGGCGTGGTGTTGCCAAGCAATTCAGCCAGGAACAAGCCCCAGGACTCTTTGAACTCACTGGATGCCTGGCTGCGGGTGACTTCGACTTCTTGGGTCAAGGTCGGCGGCACCAGGATGATGCTGCGTTCGGTGCGCCAGGCGGCCAGCGAAGTGATCATGCAAATGACCAGCAAGCCAATGATGATGACGCGGCTAAACCGGTTCTCGGTCTCGTGGCCGTCCCAGGTTTGCAGAAAATCCGACCATCTCATGGCAGGAACCGGCGGATGTAGGGATTGGGAATGGTCTGGGCGCGACTCGGCAACAAACCCAACCAATACATCGCGTGCAAGGTGTAGCCATCAGGCCGGTTATCGCGGAAACGCCGGTAAAACTTGACCGCAATCAACCCAAGCGCCAAGCCAGGAATGAACTGATCGATCAACATGCCGGTCAGCATGCTGACCATGAAGGGTACAATCTCGTCCGCGCTCCACAGCAAAATGTGGATCGGATCGTCGATCGATTGGGGGATGGCAACGGGTTCCATAATGACCTCCGCTTGGGATGGCCATTATTGTGAAGGGACATTTGAAGAGTGCTTTTGCAGCTGACGACGAATTTGACGTCAGCTGCGGAAGGTGTAGGAATTTTAACTTAATGGTTGATGCCAGGCGCTTTTTATTACCTGTGATTGTCAAAATCATCCGTGATGATTGAACTGCATCCAATAGTTCTTGATCAAGAGTTGTCAAAAAGGAGAACCGTTTAGAATACAAGTTCGAGAGAGACTGTGCGCCCATCTTTCCTAGAAAATAGGATTCAACGGTCGGGAACGACGGGACGGATTGATGCCTCTACTAATATCGCTATCTCGTTGAGTAGGTATTTTCGAGACAGAAACATTTCTGAGCACATCGCGAGGCGATGTGAAAATTGATATGGAATTATGAAATCGCTATGCTTTGTTCTGCGCTTTTTGCTACCCATGTACAAGGCAACAGTCCCTAGCCCCTAATCAAAGGAAAACGGTCATTTGAAAGAGTTACCCTCTCGCGTAAATCCAACCCAGCTTTGAAGTGGGTTGTATGCCGAATAGGTAAACTCACTTGTTCGCCCGTTTTGGGGTTACGCCCTATGCGAGCGGCTCGCTGGATAACTGAGAATCCACCAAATCCACGAATTTCAATTCGTTCGCCTCGTGCCAGATGATGGATCATCGCATCAATTATTACATCAATTGCTAATTCGACATCGCGTTGCATCAAATGCGGCAATTTAAGACTGATGCGTTCGATAAGTTCAGACTTTGTCATTCTAAGGTGTATGTCCAATCGGTGATTTGTAACAGTGGGTGTTGGTGATTAGATCATTACAGCGCTGGCAATGTCTTGCCACCCTGTTCGACGATCACGGCCTGCTTGAGCAAATCACTGACAGAGGGATATTGATCGTACAGGCTGCCAATGGCTTGATAATAAGCCATCGTATCGAATGGCTCTGAAGCTTGTTTCCGGATCAATTCAGCCAGCCTTGACCTGAAATCCGGTGAAACGGTCACCATGCGAAGGCCTTTAACCCTTTTGGTGACTGGATCCACCAAGACCAGATTAAAAGGCAAGTAAGTATCACCCTCTTCAATCGACTCATCACCCGCTAGATGAATGGTAAACGCCAAATCTGACCAATCCAGAAAACCCTCGATTTTGAATAAAAACAAAATGAGCCCGGCTTTTGCGAATAACGCAAACGAAGTATTCCCGTTCAGAAAGGCTTGGATTTCTCGAGGAGACGCCGAAAAATTAAACGTCAGCAACGGCGTGCCATTGGCCAGGATGATACTCATGCCTTCCGCAGGGATGTCATGATCAAAGCGTTCACCCACGCATAATTTCAAATATTCCATTTCGGTTGTACTCATGAGACAGAGAGGTATGAGCCTAGGAATAAGGGAGAGGCAATGGCTCACCTAAAAGCCGCACGTTTTCTTCAATATCAACAGCAACACAACGATTCGCTTGGATCGCCTCGGCTGTAAAACTCAGAACTTGATCTGACAGACACCTCATTCAGCGTATGTCAGATTGTTTGCGCTGTCCGATGTTTCAGCAACCGGGATGGTTTTTTCTGTTGCTAAATGCTTTGCTTCACGGAAGGTTTGCATGGGCGTTTTGCCGTAGCAATATTTTCCGCTGTGTGGGCGTGTTTCATTGTATTTGGTGATCCAGTGGTCGACGTCAATCTGTAATTCCTCCAGCGAAGTATAGATTTTCTTTCTGAAGGCAATGTCATAGAACTCTTGCTTCATCGTGCGATGGAACCGTTCACAAATACCGTTGGTTTGGGGATGATTGGCTTTGGTTTTTGAATGGTCAACATCCTCCATCGCCAGATAGAGTTGGTAGCTGTGGTTTTCAATCTTGCCACAATACTCTGTCCCTCGGTCTGTCAGGATGCGCAACAGATCAAGACCTTGCTCGTTAAAGAAAGGTATGACGCGGTCATTCAGCATATCCGCCGCGGTAATGGCTGTTTTCTCAAGATAAAGCTTGGCCATGGCCACGCGGCTATAGGTGTCAATGAAGGTCTGCTGGTAAATACGCCCAACGCCCTTCATGGTGCCGACGAAGTAGGTGTCCTGCGCGCCCAGATAGCCGGGGTGATGGGTTTCAATCTCCCCGTGAGCCTCTTTTTGAGACTTCATGTTTTCCAGCGCGGCAATTTGGTCTTCGGTCAGTAGAATGCCTTCCTGCGCCGAGCGCGCCTCCAGGGCTTTCAGCCGCTTCTTCAGGGTTTCCAGATCGTTCCGCAGCCAAATGGAGCGTACACCGCCACTGGAGACAATAATTCCCTGTTGCAATAACTCCTGACTGGCACGCAGCTGACCCAGCGCAGGATTCTCTATCGCCAGCGCAATCACTGCCCGTTCGACATGTTCGGGGACACGGTTCTTGATAATTGGCTTGCGCTTGCTGATCTCACGCAAAGCCTCCTCGCCGCCATTCTCGTAAAGCTTCTTGAAGCGATAAAAACTGTCGCGGCTGTAGCCCATCGTCTTACAGGCCTGGCTCACGCTCCCAAGCTGCTTGGCTAACTCTAGCACCCCAAGCTTCGGTTTGATGATTTTCTGTTCGATGTTGGTCATATCTCAATCTCCATTTTGGTCAAGTTATAATCAAAATGTCAGATCAAGTCTTGTGCTTTACACCTCGGCCAAAGCGTATTCATCCTGGCACAAGTAAACATTCTGTTCACAGGCTGAACAATAGCGAACGTCCTGATTATCCGTTCGAGCCAACTCGTCCCATTTTTTATCGCATTGTTTGCCAAAGATGCAGTTTCTGATTACGCCCACTTCGAATTCCTTGAAGCAAAAAGTTTGATAACTCGACCCTGTCAGCCGGTACAGGTTTTTAGTTTGACTGAAAAATCCGCAATGCCGAGTTTAAATAACTGTTTCGCGGCTGCGTCCAAGGTTTTAAATTCCTTGGTTTCACGTTTCGTCGTTTCCAGCGGTTGTCCGTTGATGACCACCATGTAACCTTGAGCCATTACGGCATAATGAACTTGGACTTGCTTTACCGCATTGGCATCAAGCAAAACCTTCACCTCGCGTTCAATCATACGTCTCCCTTGATTTTCGGATCGCCGGATGGGATCGGCTGTTCCCACGATTCAAATAAATCTTGTTGGTCGACTAATACCAGTAGATCACCCGGTTTTACGTTCAGATAGCGACACAACTTGGCAAGCACCTCACGATCAAAACTTTTCACCTGATCGTAGTAATAGCGATCTACCGTGGCCCGCGCAATGCCGGTCGCGTGACATACGTCGGCGACTTTTAGTCGTTTGGATCCAAGGATCGTTGACAGTCGGCAGGTGATCATATGTCTTTTTGATAAAAAATTAATCGATCTCGATGAATTCTTGTAATGATAGAATTAATAACACGCCGTGACAAGGTTTCTAACTTGTCGGGTGACATAAAAAATGAAAAGTGTGCCAAATTATTGAAAAACTAATGCCATAAATAATGAAATAACCCGACAGAACTGTCCGGCTAAAACAATCAAGCAGCCTTTCAAGGTCATGCTCGCTGGTGTTTGTTCCTAAATGCTTGAATTATTTTGGATGGCGAGTATCCTTTATAAGGAATGGTTACCCTACTCCGCTTTAAAACTTGGCTTTCTATTGTGCTGATACTCGCTGTGCTCGGTCATTTTGGTCTGGGCCATCGAGATGTGTCGGCCTTTGTGCTGTGTTTTGGGGCTGATGGTCATATTGCTGTAGAGAAAACTGGAAAAGACCAATTCGCTAGCGTAAATACTGTCACTCGTTTCAACGATGAGACCAATGCTTTTACAAGCGATGACGCTGATCCCTGCTCGTCGCCTTGCACTGACATTCCTATCGATGGCGATGATCACATTCCCCTACAATTGACAAATTTGTCAAAAATAGCGATTGATATTGGACTTTTGCCGGTATTTTTCCTGCTCTCACTGCTAGTCCTTTATGCCAAAGTCGTTATTCGGCAGCCGGCATTTTTTGACCCGCCGTTTACCGATTCCCGACTGCTCGCCCTGCGCAGTACCGTTTTACTAATTTAGCCACCTCTCCTAGCCGCAATTCACTAGCCGATGGCACAAACTCACTTGTGTCTGTGCTGACGTTATTTCTATGCTACGGAGAAATTTTCCATGTTCTCAAATTATGTGCGGCCACTTGGCGTTGCACTGTGTTTATTGATCACAACCAGTCAGGTCGACGCGAGTCCGCCAAACAGCACGCTATCGCTCACTCAGCTAAGCGAGTTGACTCCAAACGATCCTAATCGGTCAGTTCCTGAGGAACCGACCGGCTCCCTGGTTTTGTCTCAAGCCTTGGCCTTAGCGTTAACCCAAAACCCAGAACTGTCCGCCTTTTCCTGGGAGAGCCGTGCACAGGAAGCGGCCACCCTCCAAGCGGGCTTGTTTCCCAATCCCACTTTCAATGCCAATGCAGCAAACTTTGGTAATCAGGTCATCAAGGGCTTCGATGGCGATGTCGTTACCTTGGAGCTCAGCCAATTGATTGAATTGGGCGGTAAACGTACCGCCCGCATGGAAGCGGCATCTCTGACCAAGCAATTAGCCGATTGGGATTACGAAACCAAACGAGCCGATGTACTCACTCAAGTTACGCAGGCTTTCATTGACGTGCTAGCCGCCCAACAGCGCTTGGCGCTAACACAGCAAATTCATGAATTAGCCAATCAGACAACGGTCACGACCTCTGCGCGAGTGCAGGTCGGCAAAGTATCGCCCGTTGAAGAAACCAAGGCTAAAGTTGCTCGCGCTTCGGTGCAAATTGAGCTGATGCGTGCCCAGAAAGAACTGGAAGCCGCTCGCAAGCGTTTAGCCGCTGGCTGGGGCAGCACAACACCGCGCTTTGAGGCGGTGAGCGGTAATTTGGAAAGCATACAAGCACCGGCTTCCCTGGACTCATTGATGCAACGCCTCTCCAAAAATCCGGATTTAGCCCGTTGGGCCACCGAAATTACCCAACGCCAGGCACTCATTACGATGGAAAAATCCAAAGCCATCCCGGATGTCACCGCGACCGTAGGTGCCAGTAAATATCTGATGCCCAATGATTACGCCTTAGTGGTTGGATTTTCAGTGCCATTGCCGGTGTTTGACCGCAATCAAGGCCGTATTCAAGAAGCCGAGCATCGGTTGACCAAAGCGGAAGAGGAATTGCGCAGCACCGAGGTACGCATCACCACGGCATTGAACACTGCCTATCAAGCCCTGGATACCGCTTATTCCGAAATTATCACCTTGCAGCAAGACATTTTACCGGGCGCCCAAAGTGCTTATGACGCCGCTCACGAAGGCTATCGTCTGGGCAAGTTCGGCTTTCTGGATGTACTGGATGCGCAGCGCACCCTGTTCGGCGCTAAAAATCAGTATTTACTGGCTTTGGCCGAATATCACAAGTCCGTGGCCAGCGTGGAACGTTTGGTCGGCAGTAATATGAACGAGACAGTGGCGGACAGCCAACCCGAGGTATCACCATGAGCACGATTAACAAAAAACAATGGACCGCTATCGCTGCAATTATCGTGATCGGCCTATTGCTCAGCTTATTTATTCTGAGCATCGATAAATCGATGCCCGAAGGCGAGGAACATGGCGAAGAAAGCCATGCGGCGGCTAAAGTCGATAGCGCTGAAGACGAGGATGACCCTAAACATACCAATGAAGCCAAGCAGGCCCAAGGCCCGCACGGCGGCGATGTTTACAGCGCCGGTGACTTTAAATTGGAAATCCTGCTCAGCGAGGAAGGTGGTGAGCCGCACTTTCGCGTTTATCCATTCAATCAGGATAAACCGCTTCAGCCAGATGCCAATCAACTCTCCGTGCAACTGAAGCGCCCAAGCGGCGAGCAACAGCGCATCGAGTTCGAGCCTGAAAAAGCCTATTGGCAGAGTATCCAGGCTATCGACGAGCCCCATGTCTTTGATGCGAACGTGACGGCAAGGCATGATGGTCAAACGTTTCAGTTTTCTTTCAGTAAAGCAGAAGGAAAAGTAGCCTTGACCGATCAGCAAATCGCCGAAACCGGTATCTCGATTCAGAGCGCAGACGTAGCGCGCATCATAAGCTCAGTCACCCTGCCGGGTGAAATTCGCTTCAATGAAGATAAGACGTCTCATGTGGTACCGCGTTTAGCCGGTGTGGTGGAGAACATTTCCGCCAACCTGGGCCAGCAAGTCAAACAAGGTCAGGTTATCGCGGTGATTGCCAGTACCGCACTGTCCGAACAGCGTAGCGAGTTACTGTCGGCACAAAAGCGCCTGGAATTAGCGCGTGCCACTTTTGCTCGGGAAAAACATTTGTGGGAAGCGAAAATCTCTGCGGAGCAAGATTACCTGCAAGCCCAACAGGCGATGCGGGAAATGGAAATCGCCGTTCAAAATGCCCAGCAGAAATTGATAGCACTTGGCGCAAGTCCGACAGTATCAGCCCGCAACGACGCACTCAACCGCTACGAAATTCGCGCACCGTTCGATGGCATAGTGGTCGAGAAGCACATTGCCATGGGAGAAGCGGTCAAGGAAGATGCCAGTATCTT
Organism: Methylomonas sp. BG-2; assembly: GCF_057766305.1. Classification (NCBI taxonomy): domain Bacteria; kingdom Pseudomonadati; phylum Pseudomonadota; class Gammaproteobacteria; order Methylococcales; family Methylococcaceae; genus Methylomonas; species Methylomonas sp. BG-2. The sequence goes on from NZ_JBYMAP010000007.1 coordinate 27,747, forward strand.
CACCATTACTGATTTATCCTCCGTATGGGCCGAAATTATCGTCTCGGCGAAGGATCTCAATGTCGTGCAAGTCGGCAAACAGGTCAACATCAAGGCCACGGCGTTCGATTCTTCGGCAACCGGTACGCTGTCTTATGTGGGCGCATTGATGGGCGAACAAACCCGCACCGCTACGGCTCGCGTGACGCTGGACAATCCGCAGATGGCCTGGCGACCTGGATTGTTTATCACGGTAGAGTTGCCCACCAAGGAAAGTGAAGTGCCGGTCGCGGTTGCAGCCGATGCCATTCAGATGATCAAAAACAAGCCGACGATTTTTATTCGCGTACCCGGCGGCTTTATTGCTCAACCGGTGACCACCGGACTAACGGATGGCAACGTCACCGAGATCGTGAAAGGACTCATGCCCGGTACCGAATACGCTGCCAATGGCAGCTTCGTCCTTAAATCCGAGCAAGGCAAAAGTAGTGCCGAGCATTCCCATTGATCTCCAGGAGTTCGCATCATGTTTGAACGAATCATTCGTTTAGCGATTGAGCATCGCTGGCTGGTTATCCTGGCCATCCTCGGTATGGCTGGGCTCGGTATCTTTAATTACTCGATTCTGCCCATTGACGCCGTGCCGGACATCACTAACGTTCAGGTACAAATCAATACCACGGCACCGGGTTATTCGCCTTTGGAAACCGAACAGCGGATTACTTATCCCATCGAAACCGTTATGGCGGGTTTGCCGCATCTGGAACAAACCCGGTCGCTTTCGCGTTACGGCTTATCGCAGGTCACGGTGATTTTCCAGGATGGCACCGATGTTTATTTTGCTCGGCAATTGGTGAATCAACGTATTCAAGAAGCCAAGGATAAACTGCCTGCCGGTATTACGCCGGCGATGGGCCCCATTTCCACCGGTCTCGGGGAAATTTATCTCTGGATAGTCGAAGCCAAAGAAGGTGCCAAAAAGCCGGACGGTTCGCCTTACACCGCGACCGATCTACGTGAAATCCAGGACTGGATTATCAAACCGCAACTGCGCAACGTGCCGGGGGTCACCGAAATCAATTCCATTGGCGGCTACGCCAAACAATATCAGGTGGCACCGATTCCGGAAAAACTCGCCTCCTATGGCATGACTTTGAAAGACATCGTCACCGCGCTGGATCGTAACAACAATAATGTCGGTGCCGGTTACATCGAAAAGCATGGCGAACAATATCTGATTCGTGCGCCGGGCCAAGTGCATTCGATAGACGATATTCGCAATATCATTCTGGGTAATGTCCAGGGCGTGCCTATTCGTATTCGCGATGTCGGCGAGGTCGAAATCGGTCGGGAACTACGCACTGGCGCCGCCACCGAAAATGGCCGAGAAATGGTGTTGGGTACGGTTTTCATGCTGATCGGCCAGAATAGCCGTGCCGTCTCGCAAGCGGTCGACAAAAAGATGGCGGAAATTAACCGCACATTGCCAGAAGGGGTGCAGGCTGTGACTGTCTATGACCGAACGGTATTGGTCGATAAAGCCATCAATACGGTCAAGAAGAACTTAACCGAAGGGGCGATTCTAGTCATTGTGATTCTGTTCCTGTTCCTGGGCAATATTCGTGCAGCCATCATTACAGCAATGGTCATACCGTTGTCGATGCTGTTCACCTTCACCGGCATGGTGACGTATCAGGTCAGCGCCAACTTGATGAGTCTGGGGGCGCTCGATTTTGGTGTGATTATCGACGGTGCGGTGGTGATTGTCGAAAACTGTGTGCGGCGGCTGGCCCACGCTCAGGAGCATCAGGGGCGTTCACTAACACGTAGTGAACGTTTTCATGAAGTGTTTACGGCCTCGAAAGAAGCGCGGCGAGCACTGTTATTTGGTCAGCTGATCATCATGGTCGTGTATTTGCCCATCTTCGCGCTGACCGGGGTGGAAGGCAAAATGTTTCACCCGATGGCGTTCACGGTGGTCATTGCTCTGGTGGGGGCCATGATATTGTCGGTGACCTTTATTCCGGCGGCTGTGGCACTGTTTATCGGCGATAAAGTCGCCGAAAGGGAAAATGTGGTGATGCTGAGTGCCAAGCGTATCTATGCGCCGGTACTGGATAGCGTCATGAGCAACAAACCGGTGATACTCACGCTTGCGGTGGTTGCGGTGATTCTGTCGGGCTTGTTGGCGACGCGGATGGGCAGCGAGTTTGTGCCGAGCTTGAATGAAGGCGATTTCGCCATTCAGGCAATGCGTATTCCTGGTACAAGTTTGTCGCAATCGGTCGCCATGCAGCAACAGATTGAACAGGCTCTGAAGCTGCAATTTCCCGAAATCGAGCGAATATTTGCACGAACCGGTACGGCTGAAATCGCCTCCGACCCTATGCCGCCGAATATCTCAGATGGTTACATCATGCTCAAGCCACGCGAGCAATGGCCTGATCCCGATGAATCAAGAAACGACCTGTTGGCAGCAATACAAGCGGCAGCCAACAAACTACCTGGCAACCTCTACGAGTTTTCCCAGCCTATCCAGTTGCGCTTCAACGAACTGATTTCAGGGGTGCGTAGCGACGTTGCCGTTAAAGTGTTTGGCGATGATATGGATGTATTGAATGACACGGCGACTGAAATTTCAGCGGTCATGGAGGCGATTCCCGGTGCATCCGAAGTGAAAGTCGAGCAAACTACCGGCTTGCCGATGCTGACACTCAATATCGACCGGGATAAAACTTCGCGCTACGGCTTAAACGTGGGCGATGTGCAGGATGCAGTAGCAACTGCGATTGGTGGCACCGAAGCGGGCACCTTATTTGAGGGCGACCGGCGTTTCGACATTATCGTGCGACTGCCAGATAACCTGCGCAGCAATCTGGATGCCATCAACCGCTTGCCGATCCCATTGCCGCAGGGGCAAAACCGAGATGGACGAACCAATTATATCCCACTGGCCGAAGTAGCCAGCCTGGAAATGGCTCCCGGCCCTAATCAAATCAGCCGCGAAAACGGCAAACGCCGAATCGTCATCAGTACCAACGTGCGAGGCCGCGACATTGGCTCCTTTGTTGCCGAGGCCGAACAAAAGCTGCAACAGAAAATCAAAATTCCATCCGGTTATTGGACAAGTTGGGGCGGACAGTTTGAACAGTTGCAATCGGCGGCCCATCGCTTACAAATTGTGGTACCTGTAGCATTAATCCTGGTTTTCACACTCCTGTTCATGATGTTTGGCAATGCCAAGGACGGTTTACTGGTCTTCAGTGGCATCCCCTTTGCGTTGACCGGCGGCTTGGTCGCACTTTGGTTGCGCGATATTCCGATGTCGATTTCGGCGGCAATCGGCTTCATCGCCTTGTCGGGTGTGGCGGTATTGAACGGATTGGTGATGATTGCCTTTATTCGTGGTTTGCGCGACGAAGGCATGTCACTGGATAAAGCGATTGTTGAGGGCGCGCTGACCCGTCTTAGACCAGTGTTGATGACCGCATTGGTGGCCTCGTTTGGTTTCGTGCCAATGGCTATTGCCACTGGTACCGGCGCAGAGGTACAGCGCCCGCTAGCCACCGTGGTGATCGGCGGCATTCTCTCGTCAACGATGCTGACATTATTGGTATTACCCATTCTCTACTGGTTCGCGCATCGCCAAGACCAACCAATAAATCCCATGATACCGGGAATACCGCAGATTGATTCCCATGAGGATTAAACGATGAATACCTGCAAGTCATCAGAAAAAACCTGTTGTTGTCCCGGCGAAAAACCGGATAACCACCAAACAACGCCATTAAACTCGTCGAGTGGGATGACGTTCAAAATCGAGGGACTGGATTGCGCCGAAGAGGTCGCCACGTTGAAAAGCGCGATAGGCCCGCTCGTGGGGGGGAGTGACAAGCTGGCCTTTGATGTTTTAAACGGTCGTATGACGTTGTTGCCTGATGCCGAGCTTGTGACTGAAAAAACCATCATCAAAGCCGTAGCGGCAACAGGCATGCAGGCGGCTCGTTGGCAGTCCGGTCAGGTCGATGCCGATGCCAAACAACTTCACCGTTCGAAGACCGTTTATACCGTACTTAGCGGTGTATTTATCCTGACGGGCATGCTGATTCATATCGCCATAGCCGGCGGCTTTGTGGATATTCAAACCGTTTTCAGCTCGGCAAAAAGCGGAACTCTGCAATGGGACGTGGTTACTCGCTATCTGTATAGCTTACTAAATGCTCATGCTCAGCAGGCGATGCCTTTGCCTGAAAAAATCGCCTTTGGTTTAGCGGTGGCTTGCGGTGCGCGGCATGTGATTGTGAAAGCGTTTTATGCCTTGAAACGCTTACGGGCGGATATGAATTTGCTGATGACGATTGCGGTTATCGGTGCGATGTTCATTGATGAATGGTTTGAAGCAGCAACGGTCAGTTTTCTGTTTGCGTTGTCTCTGGCGATTGAGAGCTGGAGTATTGGCCGTGCCCGGCATGCCGTAGAAGCCTTACTGGATTTAGCCCCATCGACGGTGACGATCAAGGATGAAGCCGGCCAGGAATGCGTGGTACCTGCCGCAGAAGTCAGCATAGGGACCCGTTTCATATTAGCGCCTGGGGCTAAAATCCCCCTGGATGGCAACGTAATTGCCGGTTTCAGTTCAGTCAATCAGGCGCCGATTACCGGTGAAAGCATGCCGGTTGCCAAACAAGTGGGTGACGAGGTGTTTGCCGGAAGCATTAATGTTGAAGGAACATTGGAAATCCGATCCACCAAGCTGGTTTCGGATACCACCTTGGCGCAGATTACCCGTCTGGTGGGCGAAGCCCATGGTAAACGAGCCGAAGTCGAGCAATGGGTGGAGAAATTTGCGCGTATTTATACCCCGGCAGTAATGCTGGTGGCGTTGACCATGTGCATCATTCCACCGTTATTTTTCGACGGGGCCTGGAGCGAATGGTTTTATCACGCCTTGGTGTTGCTAGTCATCGCCTGTCCCTGTGCATTAGTCATTTCGACACCGGTCAGTATTGTCGCGGCATTGGCATGTGCAGCCCGACAAGGCATTCTAATCAAAGGTGGTATTTATATTGAAACACCTGCTCATCTTCATGCGATTGCCTTTGATAAAACCGGCACACTGACTTCTGGTGAGCCCATAGTAACCGGTGTTTATCCATTCAATAGTCATACCGAAGAAGAACTTTTAAGCCGCGCTGCCGCACTTGAAGCACGAAGCAATCATCCGTTGGCAAAAGCCATTTTACGCTATACGGAACAACACGGTATCAACGTGGCCAGCGCAGACAATGTGACGGTTCTACCGGGTAAAGGTGTCACCGGAGTATTTAATGGCACGGATTTCTGGCTGGGATCGCGCCGCTATTTATTGGAACGTAGTCAGGAAATCCCGGAAATCAGTGAAAAAGCAATTGCCCTTGAACAAACAGGGCAAACCGTGATTGCCATTGGCAATGATCGGCATATTTGCGGTCTCATTGCCGTTGCTGATCAACCACGGGCCAATATTAAGTCAATTTTGCAGGCGTTGAGACAAACAGGAATCCAACACCTGGTGATGTTGACCGGTGATAATCGAGTGACGGCCAATAACATTGCGGCCCAAATTGGTATTGATGAGATACATGCCGAATTGTTGCCCGCCGATAAAGTGGAGATCGTCAGTCAAATGGTCGAAAAATACGGACAGGTAGCGATGATCGGGGACGGTGTCAACGATGCACCGGCGCTGGGACGTGCTAATTTGGGGATAGCCATGGGCGTGCTGGGTTCTGCTGCGGCCATCGAAACAGCGGATATCGCCTTGATGGGCGACGACCTTTCCAAACTGCCTTGGCTGATTGGGCATTCAAAAAGAACACTGGCTATTATTCGACAAAATATTACGTTTGCACTGACGGTCAAGGCTGCGTTCGCCGTTTTAGCCTTTGCCGGTGTGGCTACCTTATGGGAAGCCATTGCTGCCGATATGGGCGCTTCTTTATTGGTCGTAGCCAACGGATTAAGATTACTTCATCCCAAAAATACGGCTTTTTAAATGGCCTGAACTTAATTAAAGACCGCTTTAACATCGTCAAAGCGCCTAGACATTACCATTTCAAGATACCTTTGGAGATAACCGTGAAATTAAAATCACTGATTCCTTTAGTTTTAGCTGAGTTCCTATTATCCGCTTGTAGCTTCATAGAGCCCCATGCCATGGACACCGACCTGAACATTCAGCATGTAGCACTAGCGAAGCACTTCGAAGACGAAGCGAACGAATTACAGACCAAGATTGAAGAACATAAAAAATTTCTCAATCAATTTGAGTCACAACGCTATGTGTACGGTAGACATGCGAACGATCTCAAAGCACACAGCCAAGAAGTGATTGATCTTTACCAGCAGGCCGTTACTGCAAACCGGGACATGGCAGAAATGTTGCGGGAAGCGAATCATTAGTCGTCCGAAATCTAACCACTATTTCCAGATTTTTTAGACGGGAAATATTTCAATATTTGTGGCGCAAAATCCGGAATATTTCATTATTTGTGTCGCAAGTGGGTGTGATGTGTGCCACGAATAATGGAAAATCACTTCAAAATCAATCGACCATTTTTCACTTTTTGTGTTACCCGACATAACTTAGGGAGAAGCAACAGAATTTGGGGATAACAATTCAGCGGCAGTAAGATTAAGGCTATTGCGTTGCAGTGTTTTAATCTGCTTTAAACAAACCTAGGATTTCTGAACCCCATGTCAACATCGATTAGTTCGAATTTTTATGCCTACCTTTCGCGCTTGAGATGGATAAAACGCTGGGGGCTAAAACGCAACGCCCACGAAGAAAATGTCATGGAACACAGCTGGGAAGTGGCTGTCATTGCCCATACCTTGGCGCTCATCAAAAACCGCTATTTTGAAGGACAGGTCGATGCCAATGCCGTGGCAACCGCGGCCCTTTACCATGACGTCACTGAAGTCATTACGGGTGATATGCCCACACCCATCAAATACCATTCACCCGCCATTCTCGGTGCCTACAAGCAAATCGAGCAGCAAGCGGAACAAGAGTTATTAAATCTGCTGCCTGAAGCATTACAACCCGATTTCCGGGCTCTGATCGATCACCAGCAAATGTCTGAAGCGCATCAGAAAATCATCAAAGCGGCTGACAAGATATCCGCCTACCTGAAATGCCAAGCCGAATTGAAAGCCGGCAATGCTGAATTTGAAATGGCTGCCGAACAACTCGAACGGGATATTGAAGCAATGGATCAGCCTGAGGTCAGATTTTTTATGTTGTCCTTCGCGGCTAACTGCGGCCTGACACTCGATGACTTGATGAAAAAACGCTAGGGATAGCGAACTTAGCATGGATTTCCAACCCAGCCCATCACATTCTGCCGACAACCCTGTTGAGAAACTACACGGCTCCATCGAGCGCGTGACGTTCCATAGCGAGGCCTCGGGATTTTGCGTGTTACGGGTCAAGGTCAAAGGTTATCGGGAACTGATTACCGTGATCGGTTCGGCCGCTAGTGTCACAGCGGGTGAATACATCGAATGCCTGGGTTGCTGGGTCAATGATCGCCAACACGGCCAGCAATTCAAAACCATCTCGTTAAAAATCGTGCCGCCGACCACGTTGGACGGCATCGAAAAATACCTCGGCTCCGGGATGGTCAAAGGTATCGGTCCCCATTTTGCCAAAAAGCTGGTCAAGGCCTTCGGTGAGCAGGTGTTCGATGTTATTGAGCAAGCACCCGTGCGTCTGTTGGAATTACCGGGGATTGGTAAGAAACGCCAGGAGCGTGTGACCAGTGCTTGGGCTGAACAGAAAGTGATTAGGGAGATCATGGTCTTTCTGCAATCGCATGGTGTCGGCACCTCGCGTTCGGTGCGCATTTACAAAACCTACGGCGAGCAGGCCATCGAGAAAGTGCGAGAAAATCCCTATCGCCTGGCACTGGATATTCACGGCATCGGCTTTAAAACGGCTGACACGCTGGCTCAGAAGTTGGGCATCGGCCCGCAATCGCTGCTGCGTGCCCAAGCAGGAGTCAGGCATGTCTTGCAGGAATGGTCCGGCGAAGGCCATTGCGCCGCGATTCGCAGCAACCTTTGCGAAATGGCGGCGAAACTACTGGAAATTCCATTACCGATTATCGACCAAGCGATCGCGGCGGAATTAACCGAAGGCAATTTGATCGCCGAAATCGACGGCAGCGACGAATTCATTTTTCTGACGCCTTTGCATCGCGCTGAAATCGGTTGTGCCGCCAACCTGAACCGATTAAATCAAGGTAATACGCCGTGGGGTGTGATTGACGCGGAAAAAGCCATACCCTGGGTGGAAGAGCAAACCGGCATGACCTTGTCGCAGTCGCAAGCGGCTGCCGTTCGATTGGTACTCCAGCATAAAGTCTCGGTGATCACTGGCGGTCCCGGTGTCGGTAAAACCACGTTGGTCAACAGTCTGCTCAAGATTCTCAAAGCGAAGCGCGTTAGGATTGGTTTGTGTGCGCCGACGGGACGAGCGGCAAAACGCTTAGCGGAATCGACTGGCATGGAAGCAAAAACGGTGCATCGTCTACTGGAGTTTGATCCGACGCAGTTCGCGTTCAAGCATAATGACGAAAACCCGTTGGATCTCGATTGCTTAGTGATCGATGAGTCGTCGATGATGGACGTGGTGCTGATGAATCAGCTGTTAAAGGCCATACCGACGGAGGCTGCGGTTTTAATTGTCGGTGATGTTGATCAATTACCGTCGGTCGGTCCTGGATCCGTGCTGGCAGATATCATCGATTCCGGGCAAATTGCCACCGTACGTCTGACCGAGATTTTCCGCCAGGCCAGTACCTCCAAAATCATTACTAATGCGCACCGGATTAACCACGGGCAAATGCCGGTAGTGGATAAGACTGAAGCTCTTAGCGATTTTTATTGTCTATACGCTGAAACACCCGAGGAAATTTTCGCTAAATTGATGCAAGTCGTCCTCGAACGGATTCCGCAGCGATTCCACTTTCATCCAGTCAATGACGTGCAAATCCTGACGCCCATGAATCGTGGCGGCCTAGGGGCGCGGTCGTTGAACATCGAATTGCAAGCTCGGTTAAACGGACACAGCGAACCGAAGATTACCCGTTTTGGCAATACTTATGCGCCGGGTGATAAGGTGATTCAGCGGATCAACAACTACGACAAGGACGTGTTCAACGGCGACATTGGCGTGATCAAATCCATTGATCTTGAGGACAGCCAGGTCAAGATCCTATTCGATGATCGGGAGGTAGACTACGAATTCAGCGATTTGGACGAAATTTCGCTGGCTTATGCCACCAGTGTGCACAAATCGCAAGGCTCCGAATATCCCGTGGTGGTCATTCCGATGGCCATGCAGCACTTTATGCTGCTGGAACGCAATCTGCTGTATACCGGCGTCACGCGCGGCAAACAACTGGTCGTCGTGATTGCCCAACCCAAAGCGCTGGCGATGGCTGTCAAGAATCAGCAATCACAGCGCAGGATCACTCATTTGGCGGCCAGGCTGAACAATGTTGCGTGACTATTGTTAAGGTTGAATTTGTCGAGAACGGCCATTTGCTGACTGCCAAGCTTATTAAATCAATAGCAGAAAAGGTCCCGGGAGCAGTCATTAATTGGCTACATTCAGCAGAGGAGCGTAGCGGAATCCGGTGCAACAGCAAGAAGTTAGTCTAGCCTTGCTTTTATTCCGAGCCTCTGTACCCAGGGACTCCGTTTCATTTAAGTTCCCAGGCCGTCAAAACCCTAATCCCGAAATTCGCCGCATTTCTGATTCCGGTTTCTGTTACCCAATTCCACCAGGCAAATTGATATTTACTACGACCCCATGAATTTAATTTATATTTTTTTAGCAATAGCATTTAAGACTTCTTTAATCAACTCAAGATGAGTCTTATCAATTTCTATTTCCTTCGCATTGTCGTTATTTGTGGAACTAGCCTGAATACTAACTAGCGATGAAACAAGGGC
>NZ_JBYMAP010000008.1:0-35494 GCF_057766305.1 Methylomonas sp. BG-2
CCCGGACCGAAACCTAAGCCGTCCTATCACCCCGTCCGGCAACATCGATCCTATCCGCGTGCGTAAAGCGCTTGCTAGCCCTTGCAATGCAAGCTACTCGGCTGTTCTGGAAAATAACTCGGCGGTTTTGCTAGAGAACGACATCGTTCTACAAAATTTGTCGGCCGTTCTCGCCCAGAGCTCGGCGAGTGCTGAAAATTACGCCAACGCCCGTGCTCGCTTCGGAAATGCCCGAGTTATTTTCGAGAAGGGTCGAAAAAAAAGCCCGACGGTTTTACCCGCGAACGACATCGTTCTACAAAATTTGTCGGCCGTTCTCGCCAGGAGCTCGGCGAGTGCTGAAATTACGCCAACGTCCGAGCTCGTCGCGCGAATGCCCGAGCTATTTTCGAGAACGGCCTAGAAAAAAGCTTGGCGGTTTTACCCGCGAGCGACATCGTTCTACAAAATTTGTCGGCCATTCTCGCCCAGAGCTCGGCGAGTGCTGAAAATTACGCTACCCCCCGAGCTCGCTTCGGAAATGCCCGAGTTATTTTCGAGAACAGTTGAAAAAAAGCCCGACGGTTTTACCCGCGAACGACATCGTTCTACAAAATTTGTCGGCCGTTCTCGCTCGGAATTCGGCGAGTTTAGAAAATTACGCCAACACCCGAGCTTAATACCGGAAACGTTACGCTTTATTGCGGCCGCCCGTGAAATAGAGAGCCTGCCTCCCCGCAAACCGACATTAAAACCAACTGTCTCGTCAGCGATACAAGACACGAAACCTCACGTGGGCACAAAAGCCGTGCCCACCCTTGAAGTTCTGGAGTACAAACCTAGGTTTGTACTCCAGAACTTCCGGCACCAACCGGAACCGCACGCGATACGTACCCTACCACGCTAGCCGGATCGGATAAGCAACGTTGCAACCGCGACGGTTTTCTCCCCCTGATGCCGCGCCGAGCACCGGAGGGTTTGAGCGGGATTTGCCCGACAGGGGCGCGGAAGGGAGGCCGCGCGTTTTTGGAGGGCTATGGATAGCCCTTCCAAAAACCCCGCTCAAACCCGCAGGAGCGCAGGAGATAAGCGGCATGGGGTGGCCTGCTGCCTCGCGCCATCCAGGCGCTCACACTTCGTGCGCCGATGGCGTCCAAATCCGCTCCCGGCGGATTTGTCTTTGGTTTCTTTCTTTTGGCCAAGCAAAAGACAGAAACTCGGCTGTCGGGCCGAGACCCGACATTAAACAAGTCGTGGCAAATTCACACCATGCGTACGATTACGCTGCCGCTAATCGCACCTACGCGGGCTGCAGCGCATGGTTAGGCGTTGCGGTCATTTGCGTTCTTCAATGAGCCTATACTGGCCGATGACCTCGTGCCCAGCGTGGAATAGTGGAGACCAAGGATGACGCTCCTCCCCCAAATCCTGCTCGGGTGCGTTGGTCGTGAAAGCCCCGGAGTCTGTGAGCAAGTAGAAAATCGTCTGTCCGTTCGCGGGCAAAGGAAACTCTCTGGTCGCGGTAGCCTGCGGCTGGAATCTGGCAGCGATGGTGACCATCGCCTGAGCAGCTCTGCGGATAGTCTCATGCCCACCTCCACCAATCGAGCCGCCGCCGCTGCTGAAATAGATGCTCGCGTTCCCATCGGAGAATGCGACGAGCGAATATGTGCCCTCTGGAACGCCGGTCTCCATCACAACGCCCCACGGCGTAGTCGGTGTAGCAGGAACGTCGAGACCAAAAGCCGCGCGAGTTCCCGTCAGTGCTTGCTTGCGAAGGTCAGCAAACACGGCTTGGCGGTCTCCCTTGTCCGTGGTCTTGGGTTTGGAACAAGAGCCGAAAACAAATGAAAATAAGCCCATAGCGACAATCAGTATTGTTCGATTCATGAGATGCGCGAGCAACGGCTAACAAGTGATTAAAAAGTTTCTGTATATCACCACAACAATGCCCTAAACCACCAACCTCGGCACCGCCCCCAACAACCTCCGCGTATACTCATGCTCCGGCGCCCCGCAAACTTTCGCCGTCTCCCCTTGCTCAACCACCTTCCCCCGATACATCACCACCGTCCTATCGCTGAGATACTCGACCACGCCAATGTTATGGGTGATGAACAGCAAGGTCAGATTACGCCGACGGCGGATGTCCAATAACAGTTGCAGGATTTCCGCCTGCACCGACACGTCCAGCGCGCTGGTGATTTCGTCGCAGACGATGAATTCCGGATTCAGGGCCAAGGCCCGCGCCAAGCCGATGCGCTGGCGCTGGCCGCCGGAGAATTCGTGCGGGTAGCGCCACAGCGCCTCGCGGCCAAGCTGCATGTCGTCCAGCAGTTGTTCGGCCAAGGCGATGCGCTCGTCGCGGCTGGCGCCGATGCCGTGTACCTGCATCGGTTCGGTCAAGGTAGTTTCGATCAATAATCGCGGATTCAACGACGATTGCGGGTCTTGAAAGGCGATCTGCATCTGCCGGCGCAGCGGTCGCAATTCTTTGGCGGACAAGCCGACCAGCTCCCGGCCGTCGATGCGGATGCTGCCCTCGGTCGGCGGCTCCAGCTGCAACACGGCCCGACCCAGCGTGGTCTTGCCGCAGCCCGACTCGCCGACCAGCGCGACGATTTCGCCGCGCGGAATGTCCAGCGACACGTCGTCTACGGCTTTGATGTGATCGACCACGCGGCGCAGCAGACCCTTGCGCACCGGGAACCAGACTTTCAGGTTGCGGATTTGGATTAAGGCTTCGGGTTCGGCTGCTGTTTGGGGGTGCGTATTGCCGGGAATCGCGTTTGTCGATACCGCCGCCGGTTGAGCGGAGCCGAAACCGGCGCCGTCCGCTTCGGCTTCGCTCAGCAAACGGCTTAATTTAATGATGCTGCTCTCGCCGTTGGCGCGACGAGAACTGGCGTCGGCAACTTGCGCTTCGACGGGCTCAGCGCGAACGGTTTTTGGGGATGCGGAAACGTCGGGCTTGGCCAGATTCTCCGGCACCGAAGCCAACAGTTTTTGCGTGTACGGATGCTGCGGATTCCCGAGCACGTCGCGGCAGCGGCCGGCTTCGACCAAGCGGCCGTATTGCATCACGCCGACCCAGTGCGCCATTTGCGCGACCACGCCGAAGTCGTGGGTGATGAACAGCATGCTCATGCCGGTGTCGTCTTGCAATTGCCGCATCAGGCGCAGGATTTCGGCCTGCACGGTGACGTCCAGCGCGGTGGTCGGCTCGTCGGCGATCAGCAGCTTGGGTTGGCAGGCCAAGGCCATCGCGATCATCACTCGCTGGCGCTGGCCGCCCGAGAGTTGGTGCGGGTAATCGCGAAAGCGCGAGCCGGGACTGGGGATCTGCACCTGGGTCAAGGCAGCGACCGCGCGTTGCTCTGCCTCGTCCGGGTTCATGTCCGGGTAATGCAGTTGCAGCGCTTCGATGATTTGCTCGCCGACTGTCAACACCGGGTTCAGCGAGGTCATCGGTTCCTGGAAGATCATCGCGATTTGCGCGCCGCGCACTTGGCGGATACCGGCATCGGGCAAGGTCAGCAGGTCGCGGCCCTCGAACAAAATCTGGCCGCTGGGATGGTTGGCGATACCGTCCGGCAACAAGCGGATCACCGACAAGGCGCTGATCGACTTGCCGCTGCCGGATTCGCCGACCAGGCAAAAGGTTTCGCCTTGCGGAATCTCGAAACTGACGTCTTCCACCGCCTTGACCGGCTCGCCACCGGTGTGCAGGTAGGTGCGCAGGTTTTCGACTTGCAATAACGGCGAACTCACGACTCGCCTCCGTTGCAGCGCGCCAGTTTAGGGTCGATCGCATCCCTGAACGCTTCGCCGATCAGGTTGTAGGCGAACACGGTCATAAAAATCGCCCCGCCGGGAAACACCGCCATCCACCAATTGAAGGTCGAGGACTTGACCGCCTGGTCCAACATCGCCCCCCACGACGGCGCATCGACCACGCCGAGCCCGAGAAAGCTCAAGGTCGCTTCCGATAAAATCGCGCCGGCCACGCCGAAGCTGACCGCGACCAGCAGTGGCGCGACACCGTTGGGTAACATGTGGCGGAACAGGATCGACGGCAGCGGCAAGCCGCTGGCGATGGCGGCCTGCACGTAGTCCTGCTTGCGCAGTTTCAGAAACTCGGTGCGCACGTAGCGGGCGTAACCGGACCAGCCGGTGACGCCGATGATCACCATCATCATGTACAAGCTGCGGCCGAAGAAGGCGACAAAGGTCAACAGCAAGAACAGCGTGGGAATATCCTCGAAGATTTCCACCAGGCGCATGCCGAGCATATCGACCACGCCGGAGAAGTAACCCATCAACCCGCCGACGACGACGCCGATTGCCAGCGCGATGCCGGTGGCGATGAAACCGATGCTAAGCGCGATGCGGCTGGCGTGGATCATCCGGCTCAACACGTCGGCGCCGTTTTCCTCGGTACCCATCCAATGAGTGTGGCCTTCGCTGGCAAACGGCGCTTCCAGACCCTTGCTACCCAGGTCGCGCAGGTAGTCGCCAGGTGCATAAGGTATCGGCGGCATGACTTTCCAATCGACCTGGCTGTATTCCGGGCAGCGAAAATCGTCGTAAATCACCAAGGCTGGCGGTTGCACTGTCAGGTTGGCAATCAAAGCGGCAAGCCCGGTGCCGGCCAGAAACAGTAAAAACTTGGTGCCGCCTGACAACTGCAACCGCGACACCGCCAACGCGATGAAAAACCCCGCCAGAATCCAGGCATCCTCGATCGATAGATAGCGCAACACCGGCGCCGAAATCTCGCCGTTTTTGCTCATCAATAACGGCATCGAGTTGGCCAGAAACGGCGCGAATACCGCGAAAAACACCAACACGCCAACCCAGGCCAGGCCGAATTTGACGCCGACGCCGTCCAGCGTGCGGCGCCAGATGCGAGCGGCGAAGGATTGCCGGCTGATTGGACGGCTAAGAGACGACGGCATTGGCTATCCTGATTGCAAACGCCGAATAGCGGTAAGTCGAATCGCCCGATGCGCGCATTAAGCCAGCCCGGATGCTTGCTGGTATTCCGTCCGTACTCTCTGGGGCATAAAGGCTGAGCCCTTCGACCGCGCTCGGGTCAGTTTGGTCGAAGCCTGATCTGGCGCGCCCTTCGACAGGCTCAGGGCGAACGGTCTTGAATAAGGGCGGGGGTAGTAAAAACTTAGTCATAACTCACCCTTGGATCAGCCAAGGTGTAGCAGAAGTCGGCGATCAAATAGCCGACCAGCGTCAGAAAGCCGCTGATCCAGGTGATCGACAACACCAATTCGCGGTCCCTGCCCTTTACCGCTTCGACGGCCAGTTGGCCCATGCCGTTGATGCTGAATATATTCTCGACGATCAACGAGCCGGCCAGCAAACTGGGCAATAGCCCGGCCGAGACGGTAATCAGCGGCAACAGGCTGTTGCGGAACACGTGCTTCCACAATACGTCGGTTTCGGCCAGTCCCTTGGCGCGGGCGGTACGGGCGTAGTCGGCGTGCAGATTTTCCAGGATCGAGGTGCGGGTCAATTTCGCCAGCGCCGCGAAACCGCCGTAGGACAAACAGATCACCGGCAACACCAAATGCCAGATGCGGTCCAGCAAGAAGCCGCGGACGAAGCCGCCATCGTCCCAGTGCGGCAAAAACGGCATGTCCAGCGCTTCGCGGTCGCTAAGGCCGGCGGTCGGAAACCATTGAAAATATTGGATGTTGGCGAAGAAGCCCAGCAGCAGGACGCCGGCCAACATGGTCGGAATCGACCACAGCGCCAACATCGAAAGGCTGGCGCCAATGTCGAAGGCCCCGCCGCGCTGGGTCGCCGACTTCATGCCGATCCAAATCGCCAGCGCGTAGGTGAACGGTATCGTCACCAGATTGAGCAACAAGGTAATCGGAATACGTTCGGCGAGAATGTCGGCGACCGGCCGGCCGTATTGAAAGCTGGTGCCAAGGTCCATGCCTTTCGTCATGGAGAACGACTGGTGGCCTTGTTCGTCGCTGACGAAACCGATCGGCGAAACATTGTTCAGCCAGCGCAGATATTGCAGCGGCGCCGGCTGGTCCAGGCCGTAGCGCTTGTTGTAATAGTCCAGCAGGGCCTGCTTTTCCTGCGGTTTCATGTCCATGCCGCCGACCAGGGTCTGGGCGCTGATGCCACCCGGCGACGCGGCCATCACCGTGAACACGACGATGGTGATGCCAAGCAGGGTCGGCACCATCAACAGCAGGCGCCGGAGCAGGTAAGTCAGCATGACGAATTCCTTTTGACTGCCGCGAGAAAAGTCCACGTCAACTCGGCAGGGATTGCGGAGTGCCAATATTCAAGGATGTTAGAGACCGGCACCGTTGGTCTTGGGCCCCCTGCAATCCCTAACGGGGTAAAGCTACGCGGCAAGCTCGCCATGACCCTATTGCGTATATTTTTGCTGGGCGAGCGGCACGTAGTTTTCCAGCGGCAGCGAGCCCAGATTCAAACCCAACTTGGTCATTTGCAAGTTGTGGATGCGCTTATCGACGAACAGCAAGCTTTTGCGGCGCATCAGGAAGGTGTAGGGTTGGTCGTCGTACAGGATGCGTTCGGCCTGCCGCCACAGCGGCATGCGCTTGCCTTCATCGACAGTACGGCGGGCTTCATCGATCAGTTTATCCAATGCCGGATTTTGATAGCCGATGAAATTATCGCCCTTGCTGATCGCCTGCGAGCTGTGGAAGGCTTGGTATAGATCGGTTTCGATGCTGCTGGTCCAGCCCAGCGTGATGGCGTCGAAGTCTTTTTTATCCAGGTTCTCCAGCATCACCGGCCACTCCTGCGGGAATGGCACCAGTTTGACACCAGCCTTGGCGTACAGGTCTTTCAGCAACAGCACCATGCGGCTGGTGTCTTCGTTGGCCTGGAAGTAAGTCAGCTTGAATTCGAACGGCTGACCAGTTTTGTCTTCCAGCACGCCGTCTTTATTGCGGTCTTCGTAGCCGGCGTCTTTCAGCAAGGCCTTGGCTTTATCGAGACTGGCTTGATAAGGCTGCAACGCGCTATCGTGCTGCTTACTGGCGTTGCCGAACGGACTGACCGCCGGCTCCGCATAACCGAGGAACACATCCTTGATGATGCGGCCGGTGTCGGTCAGATAGGTCATGGCCTGACGCACGCGCTGGTCGGCGAAACGGGTCGGTTTGCCGCCGCGCGTCTGGTTCCAGCCGATATAACTGTAACCAACCACCGGCGGCATGTATTCGAAGCTCTGGCTCTTGGCCTGTATCTGCGGGTCGGCTTGTAGTTGCTTGTATTCGGACGGCCGCGCCGAGTAGGAATCGATGTCGCCGTTGCGGTAAGTGGTTAAACGGGCGCTGTCGTTTTGAATGATCTTCCACAAGATGCGGTTGTAAGCAGGCTGCACATCGCCCCAATAGCGCTCGTTGCGCACCAGTTCGAGATTACCCTGATCCGGCGTCCAACTTTTGGGATCGGCCAATTTATACGGACCGCTGCCGAGCAGCAGGCCTTTGGATTCGTTGAATTTTTGCGGTTCTTTAAGGTAGGGTTCGTAAAAATGCCTGGGCATGATATTCATGCCGCCGGCCAGCGACAGCGCTTCGAAGTAAGGCTCCTTAAACACGAAGGTTACCCGGGTTTTGCCTTCGGCCTTGACCGACTCGATCTTCTGCAAATACGCTCGATCGCGCGGCGCCTGGATGGCGTCGGTCATGATGAAATTGAAGGTAAACGCCACGTCGTCGGCGGTCAGCGGCTGGCCGTCGGAGAACGAAACGTCGTCGCGTAACTCGAAATTGATTGTCAAACCGTCCTCGCTCAGCGTCCAGCTTTTGGCGATCAAGCCTTCCCAGGCCAACGTGTCCGGATTGCGGGTGATCAAGCTTTCCTGTACATAGCTTTGTACGTTGGAAGCGTAGGCGTCGGTCGAGATCAACGGCGTGATGGTTTTCAAATTGGTGCCGAAAGCTTCGACGCTCCAATCGCCCTGAGCGTAATCGGCTAGCTTGGTTGCCGCGTAGGCGCGCTGGAAGGCTTGCGACACCGCTTCTCGCGGCGGGTTTGCGGTTTGCGCGCTCAACGCTCCGCTGCCAGCCAGACCCCGCAACTCCCGGACCGCTTGCGCCTGCTCGGCCAAGGCGGTCTGCATGTCGCTGAGCTTCAGCCATTGCCTATCGATCTGGTACATCGCCAGCAAAATCAGCACGATAACCAAGCCAAGCAACGAATAGAGTATCCAATCTCTGGTAGCGGAGGGTGTTTGCATAATTCCAGTGGTCTGCGGAGGGAGTGTTAACAAAACCGTTGAAGACGCGGGCTTTGAACCGGAACGATGCAAAGCCAATCCGCCCCGGCTCAAACGCTTTAACGCATCCGAATTCCGGCAGGTCGCGATCTGTTGCCCGCGCGAACTGTCCGGCTAAGCCAAATTAGCGATCGGCACTTCCGGATTGACGTCGGCATCGTAATCCACGCCTTCGACCTCGAAGCCGAACAGTTTCAAAAACTCGTGTTTATAGCCGGCGAAGTCGGTCAATTCGCCGATATTGTCGTTATTGACCTGTTGCCACAAGGCGTTGACCTTATCTTGAACCTGCGGAGCGAGTTCTTTCAAATCGGCGCGCAGGCGTCCGGCCTCGTCGAGTATCGGGGCCGTGCCGTATAAGCTATCGCGGAACAAGCCGTAGACTTGCTCGATGCAGCCTTCGTGGGTGCCTTCTTCCTTCATCACTTTGAACAATAACGCCAGATATAAGGGCATCACCGGAATCGCGGCGCTGGCTTGAGTGACGACGGCTTTCAATACCGAAACCCGTGCATCGCCGCCGGAAGCAGCCAATTTGGCGCGGATGTCGAGGACGCGTTTGTCCAGATCCTTCTTTGCGGCTCCGATCGTGCCGTCCCAGTAAATATCCCAGGTGACTTTTTCGCCCAAGTAGGTGAACGCCGTGGTTTTTGCACCGGGTGCCAATACGTCGGCGTCGGCCAATGCGTCTATCCACATTTGCCAGTCCTCCCCGCCCATCACCGCAACGGTGTTGGCGATTTCTTCCTCGGATGCCGCTGACAGCGTGAATTCCTTGATGACCTCCTTATCGGTATCGAGGCCGGTTTGCACCAAGTCCTTGCCGATTGGTTTAAGCGTCGAACTGTAGATCACGCCGGTTTTTGGATGGGTGCGGCGCGGCGCCGCCAAACTGTAAACCACCAGATCGATTTTGCCGAAATCCTGTTTAATAGCCTCGATCGCTTTTTGTTTGACCTCGTCGGAAAAGGCGTCGCCGTTGATACTTTTCGCATACAAACCCTCGGCCTCGGCAAATTGGTGAAAAGCGGCGGAGTTGTACCAGCCTGGCGTACCGGGTTTGTCGGCGCTTCCTTCGCGTTCGAAAAAGACACCCAGGGTCTTCGCGCCGGAGCCGAATGCCGCGACGATGCGCGATGCCAAGCCATAGCCGGTGGACGCGCCTAAAATCAGTACGTTTTTAGGCCCGTCGGCAATTTCCCCACCCCGTTTGACATATCCGATTTGTTGTTGGACGTTGGCGGCGCAGCCGACCGGATGGGTGGTAACGCACATAAAACCGCGAACGCGAGGTTTGATAATCATGTAGCTCCTTAAAATCAAGCGGTTAAAGAAAAGATAGGATCGCATTGACGACCGTACCGTTGGAGTTTTTAAGGTCACTAATCAACGAATCGCATAACCCTGCAGTTCGCCGATCCCCCTGTTGACCGAGGTAGCCGAGGCGAATTCACGAAGAAAGCCTCACTCCCCTCACTCACTCAACCCTCTCCGTGCGGAGAGGAATCCCTGTGCGTCACGCTGAGTAGTTACCTTTAAAGTTTATCGCAAGCGTCGCCCGAACAGAACAACTATCTCGAATCCGGGCTTAAGCGGAAACTCGCCGTCGAGAACGGTGGGCAAAACCCGCCCTGTGTTGCCCGGCACGGTGACCGATCAAACCTCTGATCGTCCCCGGTCACGCGAAGTCAACAGCAACGTGAACCCGACGGCAACGCTTCCCCGCGCCCATAAAAAAGGGAGCCTAAGCTCCCTTTTTTTTGTCGTCGCGAAGCCTTATTGCTTTTGGGCATGGATCGCGATATCCGCTTTGGCTTGCAAGGCATTCAACACCGACTCGAACTGAGCCTTGCCGAACGCCCCGGCCATATTCTTGGCAATCACGGTTTGTTTACTTTTATCGGCATCGGTCATTTTGCCTTCGTTGACTTGATTGATGCTAACAATCAGTTTTGCGCCACTCTCGTCGTCGATAGTTGTCACGCTAGGCCGACCGGACTTGGGCTTGGCAGCCTTAAAGACGGCCTGATTGACTGGCATGGCCAGATCGCCGCCGATTCTGGTCAAACCGTTGACTTTCTTGACCTGCAAACGCCTGGCTTCCGCAATCTGAGTCAAGCTCTTGCCACCCGCCAACTCCTGACGGATCTGCTCGGCCAACGCGGCTTGTTGCTGCTTGGCGCGATCGCGCTGGATCGCGGCGGCGACATCAGCCTTCACTTGCTGCAATTCCTTGACCGACGCCGGTTGATGGCTAGCCATCCGTAACACGACGAGTTTGTCGCTACCGACTTCAATCGGCTCGCTGTTGCTGCCTTTTAGCACATCTTCGGAAAATGCAACGGCGCGGACTTTATCTTCAGCGGCGGTACCCGCGCCATTGGCACGACTAAACAGCCCGGTTTTTTGCGGCTGCACGCCCAGCAGATCAGCGGCCGCGGCGAGACTATCCGGGTTCTCGTAACTGACTTCGGCCAGTTTCTCGGCCAACTCGTTGAATTTAGTCTCCGCCTGCGCTTTCTGGTAAGCCTTGGCAACATCAGCCTTGACTTGCTCGTAGGCTTTAATTTCGCCAGGCACCAGTTCGGTCGCCTTGATTAGATGGTAGCCAAACGAAGTCTTAACCGGCTCAGACACTTGACCGACCTGTAACGCCATGGCCGCTTCCTCGAATGACTTCTCCATGACACCGGCCGCAATCAACCCTAAGTCGCCACCCTTTTTAGCGCTCAGTTTATCGTCGGACATGTCAGCGGCGACAGCGGCAAAATCCTTGGTCTGCAACGCGGTTTGGGCTTGCCGGGCTTTTTGCAACGCGGCTTGGTCGGTCTGGTCCTTACCAACCGCAAACAAAATATGGCTGACTTTTCGGCGCTCCTTGGTGGTGTATTGCGCCTTTTGCTCTTCGTAATACGCCTTCAACTGGTCCTCGGTCGGCTTTACCTCGCCGGCCAATTTATCCAAGGACAGTTCTACATATTCTACCGACGCTTGCTCTTCAGTCTGATAGGCCTCTTGATGTTGTTGATAATAGGCACCGATATCTTCTTCACTGGGTTGCTCGGTAGACTTGACCAAGGGTAGCGTCAAATATTCAATATCGCGGGTTTGATTTTGTAATTTAAAGAAGTTGTCGATTTCGGTGGGCGTCACGAAACTGGTGTCAATGACAGCCCGTTGAAATTGCTCCATTACCAAGGCTTTCTTGATTCGATTGACGAACTCGGCCGACGACATGCCTTGCGAACCCAGCAAGGTTTGATATTGCGTCTTGTCGAATTTGCCGTCTTTTTGAAAATATTCCAAGCCTTGGATAAATTCGCGAGCGGTTTCGTCGCTGACCAGCAGATTTTCGTCCTGTGCGTATTGCAATAAGACTTCGTCACGAATCAGTTTTTGCAACGCCTGTTTTTTTAGCGTCTCTTCGTCAAACTTCATCCCTGCCAGATTCTGCGCAAACTGTTGATAGGCCTGCTGAACATCGCGCTGATAGAAGTCTTTATCGCCTACCGATACGACCGGAATTTCCTTGCCGCCACCAAGATAGTTTTGGATGCCCCACAACCCGAAAAGCACGCATATCAAGATCAATATGATCGATGCAAAGATACCTTGCACCTTTTCTCTTATTTCTAAAAGCATAAACGCTGTCCTTAAAACAGAATGACACCTGAGCGTTTCAGGCAAAATTTAACACGCAAAAAAAAACCTCGGACCGTACGGCCCGAGGTTTCTGTTTTGGCGGAGCGGACGGGGCTCGAACCCGCGACCCCCGGCGTGACAGGCCGGTATTCTGACCAACTGAACTACCGCTCCAAAGTCTGGTGGGTGCTGAGGGGTTCGAACCCCCGACCCTCGCCTTGTAAGGGCGACGCTCTCCCAGCTGAGCTAAGCACCCGACTAAAGAGCAACTAGTTTACAGCATCTTTTAAAGATTTGCCAGCCTTAAATGAAGGAATCTTTGCAGCCTTGATGGTGATCTCTTCGCCGGTTTGCGGATTGCGGCCTTTGCGTTCCGCTCTTTCTTTTACTTCAAAAGTGCCAAAGCCAACCAGAGCGACAGCTTCGCCTTTTTTCAGCGAATCCTCGACGGCTTTGATAAATCCATCCAATGCACGACCGGCATCGGCTTTTGTCAATTGGGACGCACTGGCGATTGCATCGATAAGTTCCGATTTATTCATTTATTTCCCCTTAGGATGTCGTTTTATTAATTATTGCTCTGCAAACAAGCGGTTTGTGCCAAGCGGCTATCCACCAACCCGATGACGGTCTCTCCGGTGTAGAGAGGCCGCCATTTATATCAACCGTCCGCAAGCCCTGTCAAGCGTTGCAGTCCTTGATTTACAAGGTTTCCGGCTTGATCCGGCCGTCAATGGGCAACTACGCCCGGCTTTATCGGGTCCGCTTTCCCGTTCGGAGATTCCGCGATCTCCGCCACCGGAGAAATCGGGGTCGGCAGGTGCTGCAAGGCCAACCCGAGAACCTCGTCGATCCAGCGTACGCACTTGATGGTCAGATTGCGTTTAATGTTGTCGGGAATCTCGGTGAGATCTTTTTCGTTCTCCGCCGGAATAACCACGGTCGTAATGCCGCCACGATGCGCCGCCAACAACTTTTCCTTAAGTCCGCCAATCGGCAAAACCTCGCCCCGTAACGTAATTTCTCCGGTCATCGCCACGTCCGCCCGAACCGGAATTTTCGTCAAGGCTGAAATAATAGCGGTACACATGCCAATACCGGCACTGGGACCATCTTTTGGTGTCGCGCCCTCCGGAACGTGAATATGAATGTCAGTTTTTTGAAATATCTCGCTGTCGATACCGAGAATATCGGCGCGGCTGCGCACCACCGTCACCGCCGCCTCTATCGACTCCTTCATCACCTCGCCCAATTTTCCGGTCGCCAGTTGCTTGCCCTTACCCGGCATCACCGCTGTTTCGATGGTCAACAGTTCGCCACCGACTTCGGTCCAAGCCAAGCCGGTAACTTGGCCCACCTGATCGTTATCCTCGGCCATTCCATAGCTGAATCGCCGAACCCCCAAGTACTTGTCCAGATTCTTGTCGTTGACGACGATCTTAGACTTTCTGGGCTTGAGCAAAAGATCCTTGACGACTTTGCGACAAATCTTGGAAATCTCGCGCTCAAGACTGCGCACGCCGGCCTCGCGGGTATAGTAGCGGATGATGTCCTTGACCGCCGATTCGGAAATTTGAATCTCCGATTCAGCCAACCCGTTGTTTTTGATTTGCTTGGGCGCCAGGAATCGAAGCGCGATGTTAATTTTTTCATCCTCGGTATAGCCGGACAAACGGATAATTTCCATCCGATCCATCAACGGCGCCGGGATATTCATCGTGTTCGCGGTCGCGACAAACATGACGTCGGATAGGTCGAAGTCGACTTCCAGGTAATGGTCTGAAAAGGTGTGGTTCTGCTCCGGATCCAGGACCTCCAACAATGCCGACGCGGGGTCGCCACGAAAGTCCATTGCCATTTTGTCAATTTCATCCAGCAGAAACATCGGGTTGCGAGTCTTAATCTTGGACAAATTCTGCAAAATCTTGCCGGGCATCGAACCAATGTAAGTGCGGCGATGGCCGCGAATCTCGGCCTCGTCGCGCACGCCGCCCAACGCCATTCTCACGTATTTGCGATTGGTGGCTCTGGCAATCGACTGCCCCAACGAGGTTTTGCCCACCCCCGGCGGACCGACCAAACACAGAATGGGGCCCTTCAGGGATTTAACACGTTGCTGTACCGCCAAGTATTCTAAAATCCGTTCTTTTACCTTTTCCAGGCCGAAGTGCTCGGCTTCCAAAACCTCTTCCGCCACTTTCAAATCGTGCCTCACCTTGGTTTTCTTTTTCCAAGGCACATTGACCATCCAGTCGATGTAATTACGCACCACCGTGGCTTCCGCCGACATTGGCGACATCATTTTCAATTTATTGAGCTCAGCGGTCGCTTTGGTTTTCGCCTCGGCGGTCATCCCCGCCGCCGCAATTTTCTTCTCGAGCTCCTCGATTTCATTGCTCGCTTCATCCATCTCGCCAAGTTCCTTCTGAATCGCCTTCATCTGCTCATTCAGATAATACTCGCGCTGATTTTTCTCCATCTGCTTCTTAACCCGGCCACGGATTTTTTTCTCCATTTCCAGAATATCGACTTCGCCTTCCATCAAGGTCATCAGATTTTCCAGACGCGCGGCCACATCGACCAGTTCCAGCATGGCTTGTTTTTCCTCGACCTTCAACGCCATGTGTGCCGCCATCGTATCCGCCAGACGACTGGGGTCGTCGATACCGGCCAATGAGTTTAAAACCTCGGGCGGAATCTTGTTGTTCAGTTTGACGTATTGATCGAAGGAGTTGATCGCTGTCCGCTGCAAGACGTCCAATTCCTGCTCGGAAACATTGATTTCGTCTTCCAGCTCGACGACGCGAGCCGCGCAATAGTTTTCAACTTCTTGATATTGAATTACCGAACAACGTTGATTGCCTTCCACCAAGACCTTGACAGTCCCATCGGGCAATTTGAGCAACTGCAAAATGTTGGCCAGCGTACCGACCTTATACAAATCGTCAAAGCCCGGAGCGTCGACATCCGCTTGCTTCTGCGCCACTAACAAGACTTGCTTGTCTTGTTTGATCGCGGCATCGAGAGCATCAATCGACATCCCCCTACCGACAAAAAGCGGTATGACCATGTGCGGGTAAACTACCACGTCCCTGAGCGGCAGTACGGGAATTAATTCGTCTGTGGATTTTGAATGGGTCATTGGCTTAGCCCTCTTGAGCAACTGAAAACTGACTGTAATCCTATATGAGGTTGATGTTTCAGAAAACAAGTATTTCCGGCGAAACAAAAAAAAGAGGCGTTTACCCGAAGATAAACGCCTCTTATCGCCACCGATCGCTCTTAACAGAGCAAATGTTAAAGCATCATATATCGGAAGCCGCCATTTTCTGCTCGGTCTCGTACACCAAAATAGGCTCGGACTTGCCAAGTATCACCGTTTCATCGATAACGACCTTGGCGATTTTTTCATTGGAAGGCAATTCGTACATCGTGTCTAGCAGCACGTTTTCGACGATGGTTCGAAGACCGCGAGCACCGGTCTTACGTTCCATGGATTTTCGGGCAATCGCCGACAACGAGTCGTCGCGGAACTCCAGTTCAGCCCCTTCCATTTCGAACAAATGCTTATACTGCTTGATCAACGCGTTTTTCGGCTGAGTCAGAATTTGGATTAACGCATCCTCGTCCAACTCATCCAACGTGGCGATCACCGGTAAACGTCCGACGAACTCCGGAATCAAGCCGTACCGGATCAAGTCCTCGGCGCGCACGTCCGCGAATATCTCACCAACGTTGCGTTTATCGTCCTTGGTCTTAACATCGGCGGAAAAGCCGATACCGCCTTTTTCGGTACGATGCTTGATCACTTTGTCCAAACCCGCGAACGCACCGCCGACAATGAACAGGATGTTAGCGGTGTTGACCTGTAGAAAGTCCTGTTGGGGATGCTTGCGGCCGCCTTGTGGCGGCACGGAAGCCACGGTGCCTTCGATCAACTTCAACAGGGCTTGTTGCACGCCCTCGCCGGACACGTCGCGCGTGATCGAAGGATTATCCGATTTGCGGGAAATCTTGTCGATTTCGTCGATGTAAACGATACCGGTCTCCGCCTTCTCGACATCGTAATCGCATTTTTGCAATATTTTCAGGATGATATTCTCGACATCCTCGCCTACGTAGCCGGCTTCGGTCAACGTCGTGGCGTCCGCGATCGTGAATGGAACATCCAACAATCTGGCCAGCGTTTCAGCCAATAGCGTCTTGCCGGAACCGGTTGGACCGATCAACAAAATATTGCTTTTCGCCAATTCGACATCCGATTTCTTGCTGTTGCTGCGCAAACGCTTGTAATGGTTGTAGACGGCAACCGCCAGGATTTTTTTTGCCTTGTCCTGGCCGATGACATAGTTGTCGAGTTCAGCCTTGATTTCTTTTGGCTTAGGCAACGCCGCGGACGATCCGGACGACAATTGGTCTTCCATCAATTCGTCGCGAATAATTTCGTTACATAACTCAACGCATTCGTCGCAGACGTAGACGGATGGGCCGGCGATTAGCTTCCTGACTTCGTTTTGACTCTTACCGCAAAAAGAACAGTAAAGCAGCTTCTCGTCGTCTTTACCTTTTTTGTCTCTACTCATGGACCAACTCCATCCGAACAAATCGCTTCACCGTTACGATGAACAATTAAACAAAACCAAACAAGGCGCGGTACCAATTAGCACCGCGCCTTGCTATCACACAATACGGCTGGCCAGCACTTTATCGATCAAACCGTATTCGACGGCTTGGTCGGCGCTGAGAAAATTATCCCTATCGGTATCTTGCTCGATTTTTTGCAAGGTCTGTCCGGTGTGGCTAGCCAAAACCTTGTTCAAGCGATCGCGAATCGCCAGAATTTCCCGAGCATGAATATCGATATCGGACGCCTGCCCTTGGAAACCACCCAGGGGTTGGTGAATCATCACTCTGGAGTGCGGCAGGCAGTATCGTTTACCGGCAGCCCCGCCCGCTAACAGTAAGGCGCCCATGCTGGCGGCCTGTCCGATGCACATCGTGCTGACATCCGGCTTGATGAACTGCATCGTATCGTAAATCGCCATCCCGGCAGTTACCGAGCCACCCGGCGAATTGATATACAGATGAATGTCCTTGTCCGGATTTTCCGATTCCAAAAACAACAGTTGGGCGACGACCAAGTTGGCCATGTAATCCTCAACCTTGCCGACCAGAAATATCACCCGTTCTTTTAACAGACGGGAATAAATGTCAAACGATCTTTCCCCACGGGCTGTCTGCTCAACCACTATAGGCACCAATCCGCCAGCGGCCTGGGGTGCCATCATATCGTTCATCGCATTTTGGTTAAACATCATAAGCCCTCATTTAGTTAACGTTTTTCCATAACTTCATCGAATCCTACCGTCACGTCGGTGATTTTAGCCTGACTTACTATCCAAGCAACAGCCTGATCTTCCAAAACCATCTGCTGGACTTCGTTCAAGCGGGCTTTATCCGCGTAGTACCAATTGATAACATCTTCCGGGCGTTCGTAACTTTTTGCCATATCTTCAACAACTTCGCGCACTTTATCGGCATCGACTTTAATCTCGTTCTTCTGAATAATTTCACCCAAGATTAAGCCCAGCGCGACGCGACGTTTTGCCTGCGCTTCGAAGGTATCACGCGGCAGATTCAGGTCTTCCAGCTTCAAGCGCATGTTTTTGGCGCGCTCGGCGTAGGGTTGCATCAATGCTTCGACTTCTTGATCGATCAGTGCGTTCGGAATCGTAAACGTGATGTTTTCGAACAACGCATCCATTGCGGCGGTTTTCAATTTATTTTTCAGCGCATTGGCCAATTCCCTATCCATATTGGCACGAACGTCCGCGCGGAACGCCGCCAGATCGCCCTCTTCCACGCCATACGCCTTAATGAATTCTTCAGTGACTTCCGGCAAAACCGGTTCTTCGATTTTCACTAATTCGACTTCGAACTCGGCGGGTTTACCAGCCAGTTTCGGGTTGTTGTATTGTTCGGGGAACGTCACGGTAAAAGTCTTGGTGGCGCCGGCCGACAGTCCTTTCAATTCGTCTTCGAAACCGGGGATCATTTGCTTAGCGCCGATTTCGACTTTGTAATTCTCAACCTTGCCGTCGGTGAAATTCTCGCCTTCGGAAACGCCCGAAAAATGAATCGTCACTTGATCCCCTTCTTGCGAGGCTCTCTCGGTTTCCGCCCAGGTTTTCTTTTGTTGACGCAGTTTCTCGATCATTCCGTCGACATCCGCTTCCTCGACAGTGGCGTTCGGACGCTCGATTTGCAATCCGGATATGCCTTCCAGCGTCACTTCCGGATAGACTTCGAACTCAGCGACGTACTCAAAACCCTCGGTCTTTTCACTGGGATGAATATGCGGATGACCGGCCGGAACCAGTTCCTGTTGTTGCAGCGCTTCGAAATACGTCGTTTGGATCAAATCGCCGGTGACTTCGCTCCGTACCCGATCACCATACAATTTCTTGATCATGCTGGCCGGCACCTTGCCCGGCCGAAACCCATCCACTTTGACTTCCCGCCCCAAGCGCTTCAAGCGAGTTTCCATTTTTTCCTGAACCACGGCGTCAGGTATGCTGACAGTCATTTTTCGACTTAATTCGGATGTCTTCTCGACAGAAACTTGCATTGCATTACCTCGAACAAATTAAAAAAATAAATGGGGGATCGATCAGCGGAGCCAGCTAAAGACTTGGACGCAGTATCCATGCGTAAGAGACTATGGTGCGAGCGGGGAGACTCGAACTCCCACGGGGTTACCACTGGAACCTAAATCCAGCGCGTCTACCAATTTCGCCACGCTCGCAAAATAAATGAACGCGGCATTATAATCAGCCGCCCCCCCAAACACAACCCGCTCCACCTGAAACCGGCATGAATCCACCCGAACTTCGCGCTATCATCCTAATGTTGTGGCTAACGACTTTTTCCTGCCGCCTTGAAACGGCCCCCGCAGATTCGGGTTTCAATACTTTGGTGAATTTGCCCGGACAACAATCGGAGTTGTGGGTTTCGGTTGTGGCCGATCGCGACAGCCGCAAAAGAGGATTGATGCACAGACGGGAGTTGGGACGGCGAGAGGGTATGTTGTTCGTTTATCCAACCGCCAGACGCATCGCAATTTGGATGAAAAATACCTTACTGCCGTTGGACGTGCTGTTCTTGAACGACAGCGGCCGCGTCGTTGCCATCCTTGAAAACCTGCCCCCCTGCCACGCGTCCCCCTGCCGGGTTTATCAAATTTCCCAAGCGACCAAGTACATGCTGGAAGTCAATGCCGGCTTCGCGGCGGACAACGGTATCGAGACTGGCCAAACGCTCGCCTTACCGGAAGTTCCCAATGCGCAGGAATAATCGTAAACGCCTAAAATTTCCGCGCTCCGCCGCCACCGACGCGCTCTATTGACCTCAACCGGGCTTCACCTAGGCCCGTTCACGTCATCCGGGTCACCTTCGTAAGGTGTCGCATATTTACACTCTTTTTGCGGGCAGACTTTTTCCGTTCCTCTTCGCTTGGTGGTCTTCAGCGTCAAAATTGGCCAATGACATTCCGGACAGGCTTCCTTGATCGGTGCATCCCACAACGCGTAATCGCATTTGGGATATTCGGAGCAGGAATAGAAGATCTTGCCGCTACGCGCCTTACGCTTGAGGATATTGCCTTTTTTGCATTGCGGACATTCGACCCCGGTATCCTGCGGCTTTTCCAAGGGCTCGATGTGTTTACACTTGGGATAAGCGCTGCACCCTAGAAACTTGCCGTACTTCCCGGTCTTGATAACCAGCGGCGACGCGCACTTCGGACACTCGCGGCCTTCGACCACTTCCGGCTCGGCGGTTGCCGCGCTGTTATCCTCGCCGATGTTCCGGGTATAGGAACACGTCGGATAATTGGTACAGCCGATAAAGCGGCCGTTACGGCCCAAACGGATAGACAGCGGACTGCCGCACTCCGGACAGGCCTCGTCTATGCTTTCCTGCGTCACATCCTTACGCTGCACGCTCTCTTCTTTCTCGTTGATCAATTGCGTGAACGGCCGCCAAAAGTCGTTCATCAACGGAATCCAATCCTTCTCGCCGCGCGACACCGCATCCAAGTCGTCTTCCAGATTCGCGGTAAAGCTGTAATCGACGTATTTGGTGAAATGTTCGGTCAGGAATTTGTTGACGATGCGTCCGACATCGGTCGGATAAAACCGCTTGTTGTCTATCGTCACGTATTCGCGATTCTGCAAGGTCGAGATAATCGTCGCGTAAGTCGACGGCCGGCCGATGCCGTGCTCCTCCAGGGCCTTGACCAGACTCGCCTCGCTGTAGCGCGGCGGCGGCTCGGTAAAGTGCTGCGTGGCGGCGACATCGTTCAGCACGACCGGACGCCCTTCTTCCATTGGCGGCAACAGGCTATCCTGATCGTCGGCGGCCTCCTTGCTGTCGTCAACGCCCTCCAGATAAACCTTCATGAAACCAGGATTGGTGACGGTGGAGCCGGTGGCGCGAAATACGTTTTTATCGCTACCGCAATTCAGGTCGACCGCCACTTGGTTCAAGGTCGCATGGATCATCTGGCAAGCAACGGTGCGCTTCCAGATAAGATCATAAAGCTTGAATTGTTCCGCGCTGAGCCGGTTTTTTACCAACTCCGGCAAACGCTGCACCGAAGTCGGCCGGATCGCTTCGTGCGCTTCCTGCGCGTTTTTGGATTTGGTTTTAAATTGGCGCGGCTCCTTGGGTACATCCGCCGCGCCGTATTTTTCAGCGATTAAGGCCCGAATGTCGGCGATGGCTTCGTCAGCCAAATTGACCGAGTCGGTACGCATATAGGAAATCAAACCGACGGTCTCTCCGCCCAAATCGATACCTTCGTAGAGCTGCTGAGCGACCATCATGGTCCGCTTGGTGGTGAAACCCAATTTGCGCGCGGCTTCCTGTTGCAACGTCGAGGTAATGAACGGCGGTGCCGGATTCTTGCTACGCTGTTTTTTTTCCAGCTTGGCGACGATCAATTTGCCGTCGGCCTGCTCCAGCAAGGCTTGCTTGACCGCCGTGGCGGCGGCTTCGTCGGTAAAACTGAATTGATTGAGTTTCTCGCCGTTGTAGTGCGTCAGTTTGGCCTTGAACGGCTGTCCTTGCGCATTGGCGTCGGCGGTATGCGACCAATATTCGCGAGTTTTGAACGCCTCGATTTCCAGTTCGCGTTCCACGATCATCCGCAACGCCGGGCTTTGCACCCGCCCGGCCGACAAACCGCGCCGGATCTTTTTCCACAACAGCGGCGACAGATTAAAACCGACCAAATAATCCAATGCCCGCCGCGCTTGCTGAGCGTTGACCAGATTGTTGGAGAGTTCCGTCGGATGGGCGATCGCTTCGGTGACGGCTTTTTTAGTGATCTCGTGGAAGACCACTCGGCGCACATCCTTGTCCTTGAGCAGCTTCTTCTCTTTCAGATGCTCGTAGACGTGCCAGGAAATCGCTTCGCCCTCGCGGTCGGGGTCGGTCGCCAAATACAGCGTGTCGGCATTTTTCAGAGCCTTACCGATTTCCTGGAGATGGCGTTGATTGCGATCGATGACCTGATATTTCATCGAGAAATCATTCTCCGGATCGACGGCACCCTCCTTGGGAATCAGATCTCGAACATGGCCGTAAGAAGCCAGAACCTGGAAGTCCTTTCCAAGGTATTTTTCGATGGTTTTACATTTAGCCGGAGACTCTACGATGACTAAACTCTTGCTCATGCTATCCGTGTACTATCAATGCAAAGAAGTCGGAATCAGATCGTAAACGATGTCTTCCATTCTGGAGAAAGCGGCGCTATCGCCGGGTTGGCTCAGCAGTACCATCAACACGATCCATTTCAACTTGTCCAACGTGATTTCTTCTTCCTTCAGCGCCATCGCCCGATCGATCGCAATCTCTCGATTCGCCGGACTCAAGATACCGGTGTGCTCCAGATACATCAGAAAGTTACGGCATTCCAGATCGAAAACCACCATTTCCTGGCTGCCGAATATTCGGAAGGACGGAGAAGCAATCGTCGAGATGGTTTCGATGTCGGCTAGTGACTCCAGCCAATCGAAGGCTCTATTGACATCGGGCTGCTGAAAACCGGCATCCAGTAGTTCGCTGGCGATGACCGAAGTGTCGGGATAGTTGTCGCTATCGCCGTCGAGATAGTTTTCGAACAGATAGATGAGCACATCAAAAATGTCTTCTTTCATTAAAAGCCTTTACTTGATTCTGAGGTAGCTACCGCCGGCAACCCCGGCGATGTAGCCCTGCAGCTCCAGCACCAGCAGCATCGACGACACTTCCTCCGCCGCCCAGCTGCTGTTCCGGACCAACGTATCAACCGTTGTGGGGCTGTACGGAATCAAATTCAATAGATTTTGTTGTTCCAGGTCAAGCGCCGTCTGCGGGAATTCGGGACCGGCCCGCATACTGCATTGATTATATTGGCCTAATTCCTCGAAAATATCCTCGGCGGTTTCCACTAATTTGGCCCCTTGCCGGATCAAACCGTTGCAACCGCGCGCCAGAGGATTGTGGATCGAGCCTGGAATCGCGAACACCTCACGGTTTTGTTCCAGCGCCAAACGGGCGGTAATCAGAGAACCGCTCTGCTGGGCGGCCTCGACGACCAACAAACCGACGCACAAGCCACTAATAATCCGATTACGTTTAGGGAAATGCCCGGCGTTTGCGGTGGTGCCGGGCGGAAATTCGGAAACCAGCGCGCCTTTCGCGGCGATTTCGGTGGCCAAGGCTTTATGGCAAGCGGGATAGACCCGATCCAGGCCGGTGCCGGCCACCGCCACGGTGTTACCGCCCACGCTTAACGCGCCCCAATGACTGGCGGCGTCGATGCCGAGCGCCATGCCGCTGGTCACGGTATAGCCGGCCTCGGCCAGCGCTTTGGCGAACGCGGTCGCGGTATCCACCCCCGGCGGGGACGGGTTGCGACTGCCGACGATGGCCAACTGCGGCTCTAGCAACAGTTCCGGTTTTCCCTTGACGAATAAAACCGGCGGCGGATCGGCGATTTCCCGGAGCTGGGCCGGATATTCGGAATCATCCAGCGTCAGCAGGAAGTTGCCGTCTTGCGCCAACCAAGCCAAATCGTAGTCTACGCGACGCCAGTCCGGCTGAAGAATGGCATCGATTTGCCGTTCGCTAAAGTCGAGCGACCTCAAATCCGCGCGCGATACGGCCAACACTTCGGCGGGTGAAAAATGTTCCAACAAGCGCCTGACCGATTTGCCGCCGATACCCGGCATCCGCAACAGAGCCAGCCATTGTCGAGTTTCGGGATGCCCCGGGTGTTTCAAGCGAGGCCCGCGGGTGACTGGGAAATGCGACGACCTGTTGTCAAGGCGTTTGCACTCGATCCAAGGTGTGCATCGCCGCGGTCGCCTTCATCACTAATGCGTAACTGACCCGCTCGAACGGCCGAAACACCATCAGCACGCCGGCCTGCTCGTCCGGCATCTTCACCGCGACCGGTTGCTGAGACTGATAGCGATCCAGAATCATCTGACCGCGCCGGTATACGTCCAGAGTATGCCCGGCTTCCAGACCGTCAGCGCTGCCCCGATCGATGACCACGACATCATGCTGACCGATTTGCGATACACCACCCATGACCCGAATGATGCTGCCGACCACCCGTTTTTCCGGCGGACGCGGAAAGTAATTCAAAGCCATTTCGCCGGCCGCGGTCGGCATCAAACGGTCGCCCCGTTGAATCTCGGTATCCGACTTGTTAACCGCGAACGTGGCCGGATCGCCAATATTCTGCAGAGTCGCGTCGGCGACGAATTGCGCCTCGTAGCCGAGAATTTCCTGACTCAGCGGGTCGACGTAGGGCTTACCCTGCCGGAAAACGGTATATCCCAGGCTTTGCGGCTCGTCGATGCCTCGCACGTAAATGCCGTCGCCGGCACCGGCGATCAAATGCTCGCCGACAAAACCGATCACGTACGGCGCGTTTTGCAGCTCCTCCGCGCTGACCACTTTCGGCGAATTCAAAAACTGGACGATGGCATCGCTCGGGATCATCTGCACCGCGCGGTCCACGGCCGATTCTCGCACCTTGGGCAACACTTTTTCGTCTCCGCCTGGCGGTGTCAAACTCAGTCGGGGCACGCCGTTGACATAGGAGAAATACAGCGTATCGCCCGGATAAATCCAGTGCGGGTCCTTGATCTGCGGATTGTTGCGCCATAGTTCCGGCCATTGCCAGGGATGTTGCAAGAACTTCCCGGAGATGTCCCATAGCGTGTCGCCTTTGACGACGGTGTATTGGTCGGGATGATTCGGATTGATTTGCAACTCGTCGGCTCGAACCGCGGCGCATGCCAGAGCCAGAAATAGCAAAACTGCCGGTAAGGTGCGCGAAAACATAGGAAGTCCTGAAAAAGCCGACCGCAATGGCGACAAAATTAAAACCGAATCCGAAAATCAGCCGACTCCGCCACCGTGAAATTTGTCGGCCGCGCCGCACGGCAAGATGATGGATGACGGCGCACAGTTTAGATGATTTGCGTTGGAATGCCAGTCCCAAGCCGGCTCGCCCGCCTCGACCATCCCCGGTTCACATTCAAAGCCGAGCCGATTTCGGATAAAATCGCCAGCTTATCGATACAATTAATTGGAGCAATGGGTGAGTATTCTTAAGATCCTGGAATTTCCCGACAAACGCCTGCGCACGGTCGCCGCGGAAGTCAACCAGGTCGACGACAACATCAGAACCCTGGTCGATGATATGCTGGAGACCATGTACGCCGCCAAGGGCGTCGGTCTGGCCGCGACCCAGGTCAACGTGCACCAGCGCGTGCTGGTCTTGGACGTCAGCGAGAACAAGGACGAGCCGATCTGCCTGATCAACCCGGAAATCATCGAGCGCGACGGCGTCGAGGAATCGGAGGAAGGCTGCCTTTCGGTTCCCGGCTTTTTCGAAAAAGTCAGCCGCGCCGAGCACATCAAGGTCCGGGCGCTAAACCGCGACGGCGAAAGCTTCGAGTTGGAAGCCAGGGATCTGCTGGCCGTCTGCATACAACACGAAATGGACCATTTGCTCGGCAAGCTGTTCGTCGATTACCTGTCCCCGTTCAAACGCAACCGGATCAAAGCCAAATTGGACAAAATCCACAAGTCTCAAGGCAATTAAAGGACTTTCCGATGAACATCGTTTTCGCCGGCACGCCGGATTTCGCGGTACCGACGTTGCAAGCGCTGATTGCTTCGCGGCACCGGGTCGTCGCGGTTTACACCCAGCCCGACCGCCCCGCCGGCCGGGGCCGTAAACTGACCGCCAGCCCGGTCAAAGCGCTGGCCTTGGGCTACGAAATTCCGGTCCACCAGCCCGAGAACTTCAAACAAACCGGCGCGATTGAAGCGCTGGCGGCCTTGCAACCCGATTTGTTGGTCGTCGTCGCCTACGGCTTGATCCTGCCTCAAGCGGTACTGGACATCCCCAAGTTCGGCAGCATCAACGTGCACGGCTCGCTACTGCCGCGCTGGCGCGGCGCGGCGCCCATCCACCGCGCCGTGATGGCCGGCGATGCCGAAACCGGCATCACGATCATGAAAGTCGTCAAAAAGCTGGATGCCGGCGACATGTTGTACAAGGCCGCCTGTCCGATCGGCCCGACGGCCACCAGCAGCGAACTGCACGACCGCCTCGCGCTGATGGGCGCGGATGGCTTGGTCACGGTCGTCGATCAAATCGCCGCCGGCAGCGTGGTCGCGGAACCCCAGGACGAAGCCCTGGTCACCTACGCCCACAAACTCGACAAAACCGAAGCGGTCCTGGACTGGTCGGAATCGGCCGACGCATTGGACCGCAAAATTCGCGGCCTGAATGCTTGGCCGGTCGCGCAAACCACGTTCGACGGCCAAGTGTTGCGGGTTTGGCGGGCCAGCGTGGTAGCCCGAGCGCCCGGCAGCGCGCCGGGAACGGTCGATTGCGCCGAGCACGCATTGGACGTCGCCACCGGCGCCGGTACCCTGCGGCTGCTGGAAGTGCAACTTCCCGGCGGCAAGCGTTTGTCCGCCCGCGACTTTCTGAACGCCCATCCGGCCGACGGCGCGGTGCTCGGATCATGAACCTTCGCGGCTGCGCGGCGCAGATACTCGCCAAGGTCCTCGCCGACGGCGTTTCGTTAACCGCCGCGCTTGATGCCGGCCTACCGAAAATCAAGGACCATCAGGACAAGGCCTTCGTCCAAGCCTGTTGTTACGGCGTGATCCGCCATTATTTCGCGTTGGAATTCATGCTCGGCAAACTGCTGTCCAGACCGTTGAAAGCCAAGGATGCCGACATCAAGGCCTTGCTGCTGGTCGGCTTGTACCAGCTGCAGCACATGCGGGTCAAACCGCACGCGGCGGTCTCGGAAACCGTCGCCGCCACCAGCCACAAACCCTGGGCCAAGAATCTGGTCAACGCCGTGCTGCGGCAATATCTGCGCGACACCGAAACCCTGACTGCCGCCTGCGCGGCCGATGAACAGGCCAGCTCCAACCATCCGGCCTGGATGATCGCCGCGTTCGCCGCCGACTGGCCGGACCACTACCCGCGCCTGCTCAGCGCCGACGACCACGCCCCGCCGATGATGTTGCGGGTCAACACCCGGCGCGGCGAACGCGGTGCCTATCTGGACGAACTGGCCGCCGCCGGCATCGCCGCCCAAGCGGTGGACGGTTGCGCGACCGCGCTGCGCTTGGATCAAGCCTTGTCGGTCGAACAACTGCCCGGTTTCGCCGACGGCCGCGTCTCGGTGCAAGATGCCGCCGCGCAACTGGCCGCAGAGTTGCTCGATGTGCAAGCCGGCCAGCGCGTGCTCGACGTTTGCGCCGCGCCGGGCGGCAAAACCGCGGCGATCCTGGAAATGCAGCCCACGGCCGAGGTGTTGGCGATCGACATCGACCCGGCGCGTCTAAAACGGGTCGACGACAATCTGGCGCGCCTGAGCTTGAGCGCAACCACGCTGGCCGCCGATGCCACCCGCCCCAACGCTTGGGCCGGCGACCGCCGATTCGAGCGGATTCTGGTGGATGCGCCCTGCTCCGGCCTCGGCGTGATTCGCCG
Source organism: Methylomonas sp. BG-2 (assembly GCF_057766305.1). Lineage (NCBI taxonomy): Bacteria > Pseudomonadati > Pseudomonadota > Gammaproteobacteria > Methylococcales > Methylococcaceae > Methylomonas > Methylomonas sp. BG-2. The sequence goes on from NZ_JBYMAP010000008.1 coordinate 27,006, forward strand.
CCATCCCGACATCAAACTGCTGCGCCGCGAGTCCGATCTGGCGGCGCTGACCGCGTTGCAAGCGCAAATCCTCGACGCCGTCTGGGAGTTGTTGGCGCCCGGCGGCATCCTGCTCTATGCCACCTGTTCGGTTCTAAAGCGGGAAAACGAAGCGCAAATCGCGCGTTTCCTGGCCGATCACCCGGAGGCCGTCGAACTACCCATCGCCGCGCACTGGGGATTGGCGCGTCCGCACGGCCGGCAGATTCTGACCGGCGACCGGCAAATGGACGGCTTTTACTATGCCAAGCTGCGGAAAACCAGTTGAAGCCGCGCCAGGCGGCTGGATTGAAGATCGCGACCAAAACCGGCGATTCCGCCACCCTTGGGTCCGCTTGCGTGCGTTGATCTGGCTGACGCTCACCCTATCGCTACCGACCGCCGCCACGGCCGGCGACTACTCGGCCCGAATCGGCTACCCACAATGGCAAACCGGCGAAAGCGGTTACACGGCCGGCGTGCAAATCGAATATCGGCTGAGCCCCACCGCCAAGGAAGCGTTGCATAAAGGCGTGCCGCTGACTTGGCGCGTCATTCTCGAATTGCGCCGTCCCGGCCCATTGTGGGACGAAACCCTCTACAACCGGGAACTGCGCTATACCCTGCAATTTCACGCGCTGCTGAATCAATACGCCGTCGAGACAGAAAATGCCGGCAGCGAAATGTTCCTGACCCTGAGCGCGGCGCTGGCCTTCATGGCGTCAATCGCCGCCGACGTGGCGCCGCCCGGCGCAAATCTCGACACGGCGCAATTGCAGCTCGCGGTAAAAACCCGTTTCGACCGCGAAGCCCTGCCGATTCCGCTCCGCCCGATGGCCTATCTGGACCATCGATGGTTTTTGTCCAGCGACTGGTATTTATGGTCAATCCCAAAATAAAACTGCCGGCCAGCGCCCTGATCGTCATCCTGTTCGGCGCGGTCTTGTTGCTGTTGCAATTGATGAGCAGCGCCAGCCAGGAATCGTCGGAACTCGGCGAAATGTATTCCTGGCTGCTGGTCATCAATACGCTCGGATCGATCATCCTGCTGGGCTTGGTCGTCGTCAACGCCTACTCGCTGGTCCGAGAACTGAAAAAGAAAGAAGCCGGTTCCCGGTTGACCACCCGGATGGTGTCGCTGTTCGTGTTATTGGCGCTGGCGCCGGCGGCCATCGTGTTTTATTTTTCGGTGCAATTCCTGCATCAAGGCATCGACAGTTGGTTCAACGTCGAAATCGACCGGGCGATGGACGACGCGCTGGAACTGAGCCAGTCGTCGCTGACCCAACGGATGAATTGGCATATCAAGCAAACCCAGCAAATGGCCGACCAATTGCGCGGCAAGTCCGAGCATTTGATCGCGCTGGAAATCGGCTCGCTGTGGGCCGAATCCGGCGCGCTGGAGCTGGCGGCCTTCACCAACCAAGGCCGAATTCTGGCGTCGAGCAGCGTCAATCCCAGCGACATTCTGCCGCACATGCCGGACGAACAGATCTGGCTGCAACTGCGCCAAAACAAGCAATACTTCGCGTTCGATCCCGGCGACAACGACGACATGCTGGTCCGCATCATCGTCTCGTTGGAACCGGATCAAAGCCGCTACCTGCAGGTGCTCTACCCGATTCCGCTGCGGGTCACCGATTTGGCCGACTCGATCGAGTTCGCCTTCATTCGCTACCAGCAGATGAATTTTCTACGCGACTCGCTGAAAACCAGTTTCTCGTTGATTCTGCTGCTGGTGCTGTTGCTGAGCCTGCTGGCGGCGATTTGGGTGGCCTTCATCAGCATCCGCAACATCGTCGCGCCGGTCAAGGAGTTGGTCAAGGGCACCCAGGCCGTCGCCGAGGGCGACTATCAACAGCAACTGCCGGTGATGAGCCAGGATGATTTGGGTTTTCTAGTCGAATCCTTTAACCAGATGACCCGGCGTATCGGCCGCTCCCGCGACGAAACCCGCGCCGCCGGTCTGGAAGTGGAAAATCAACGCGCCTACCTGGAGACCATCCTCGCCAATCTGACCGCCGGCGTGATCAGCTTCGACGCTCGCTACTACATCCGCACCGCCAATCAAGCCGCCTACCGGATTTTGCACATTCCGGTCAGCCATTTCGTCGGCCAAACCTTGCCGGAGTTGGCAGCCAACCATGCCGAGCTAGCCGACATGCTGACCGCGATCCAGCGCTTACTCGAAAAAGCCGACGACATCTGGGAGCAACGCATCGTCTTCCTCGGCCCCAACGGCCGCCAGGAGTTGCTGTGCCGCGGCACGCCGCTGTTTCAGCAAGACGGCAGCCGCACCGGCGCGGTCGTGGTGTTCGACGACGTCACCGACTTGATTCAGGCCCAAAAGAACGCGGCCTGGGGCGAAGTGGCGCGGCGCCTGGCCCACGAAATCAAGAATCCGCTGACGCCGATCCAATTGTCGGCCGAGCGCCTGCAACATAAACTGGCCAAGGAGCTCGACGACGCCGACGCCGAATTCCTGCAGCGCGGCACTCGCACCATCGTCCAGCAGGTCGAAGCGATGAAGCGGATGGTGGACGATTTTTCCGAGTACGCCCGGCCGTCAAAGAAACAAGTCGAGAAAATCAATTTGCTGGAATTGATCCAGGAAGTGCTGGCGCTATACACGCCGTTCGGCATCAAATTCGACACCGATTTCAAGAATCAGCAAGTCGTCGTCGAAGCCGACCCGGTCAGCATTCGCCAAGTGCTGCACAATTTGATCAAGAACGCGCAGGAAGCGACCCCCGAACAATGCCGGGTGGCGATCAAGATCGCCAAGGTGGTGCGCAACAACGCCGAATACGTGGAACTCAGCCTGTACGACAACGGCAGCGGCCTGAACGCCGAGCAGATCGAAACCATTTTCGAGCCCTACGTCACCAGCAAGGCCAAGGGTACCGGCCTGGGCTTGGCCATCGTCAAGAAAATTATCGAGGAACACGGCGGCGTGATCTGGGTGGATACGTCTTATAATGCCGGGGCCGGCTTCATCATCCAACTGCCGGTCTTTGAATTCGGGAACCCTTCATGAACAAGCAAGCGCCCTTTATTTTGGTCGTCGACGACGAGCAGGACATTCGTCAACTGGTATCGGAAATTTTGGAAGACGAAGGTTACGAGGTCGCGATGGCCGAAAACGCCACCGAAGCCCGTAAGCTGAAAAACCAACGTCCGCCCAATCTGATATTGCTGGATATCTGGATGCCGGACAGCGACGGCATCACCTTGCTGCGCGAATGGGTCGGCGAAGACAGCGCGTTATGCCCGGTCATCATGATGTCCGGCCACGGTTCGGTGGAATCGGCGGTCGAAGCCACTCGGCTGGGCGCCTACGACTTTCTGGAAAAACCCTTGTCTCTGGCCAAATTGCTGTTGATCGTGGAGCGGGCGCTGGAAACCAGCTCGTTGCAGCGCGAAAACGCCGGTCTGAAACAGCAACTGATGATCACGGTCGAGCCGGTCGGCAAGAGCGCCGTGGTCGAGCGCACCAAGGACAAACTGAAGCGTCTGGCCCAGCACGACGCCCGGGTGCTATTCGTCGGCGAAGCCGGTGTAGGCAAGGAAATGTACGCCCGCTATCTGCACAACGCCAGCTCGCGGCGCGACGGCCCCTTCGTCGATGTCTCGGTCGGCAGTATCTCGCCGGAAAACGCCGCGGTCGAATTTTTCGGCCGCGAGGATAACGGCCGGATTTATCGCGGCCTGCTGGAGCAAGCCCATCGCGGCACCTTGTTTCTCGGCGAAATCGGCGGCATGGACCCGGAAACCCAAACCCGCTTGCTCAGCGCGCTGGAATCCAGCTCCTTCCTGCGGGTCGGCGGCAGTCAGGCGGTGCGGGTGGATGTGCGCGTCGTCGCCTCGACCCGGATGGCGCTGGACGAGGAAGTCAACAGCGGCCGGTTCCGCCAGGATTTGTATTATTTGCTGAACGTGGTGACGCTGGACATCTCGCCGTTGCGCGATCACAGCGAAGACGTGCCGGCGCTGCTGAATTTCTACGTCGACCATTTCGTGATGCACGAGAAACTGCCGTTCCGGCGCTTCTCGATGGCCGCGCAAAATTATCTACGCAACTACAGCTGGCCGGGTAACGTCCGCGAATTGCGCAATCTGGTGCAACGCTTAATGATCCTGGGCGCCGGCGACGACATCGAGCTGGACGAAGTCAAGACCGCGCTCGGCTCGATTGCCGAACAACCCAAATTGGGCTCGAACGTGCCGGAGTTTTTCAATCTGCCGCTAAAAGAAGCTCGCGACCACTTCGAAAAATCCTATCTGGAATACCACTTCGAAAAGACCGGCGGCAGCGTCGCCAAATTGGCGGCGGCGATCGGCATGGAGCGCACCCATTTGTACCGCAAGCTACATTCCCTGAAGATCAAGCTGTGAGCCGAAACAGGCCCGCACCGACGCCGTCCGCCAGGATCATGCCGGCAAAACGCATCCTCCAGCGTTAGTTGGGCACCTTAACTAACCGGCGAGACCAGGACGAATTCGGACCGCACCGACGAACTTCGCCGAGTCAATGAGACCCGGCGGTCAAGTAAAGCGCGCCGGTTTCTTCGGCCGATAATCTCGTCTTGCGGGTTAATGGATATGCACTTCGCGGGATTTGGCTTTGTCGCTGCGGCGCAAGGTATAGTCGTCCTGATCGCCGGCCATCGGCTTGCCGTCGCTGTTCAGCAACACCAGCGTGCTGTCGTCCTGAATCGTGAATTGACGCACCGACGCATCTTTTTTTGAAGTGAGCGACAAGGTACCGGATTTGTCGTCCCAGGCGTATTTACCCTTGTCGTAATACTCCCGGCTGGATTCGCGCGCATACTGGGTCACCAACAGATAATTGCTTTTGGGTTTCAGCGACAACGTCATTTTAAAACCGTCGCAATCCTTCTCCTTGCACGGCAAATAACCGTAGAACACACCGCGAAACCCGCTGGTTTCCTCGGCCGGCGCGGCATGGGCGGTATGATCGACGCCTTGCTCCTGATGGCGACTCATCTCACGCGCCTTCAGGGCTTTTTCCTGCAGTTGCATATCGGATTCGGCCCAGGCGACGTTAAACGAAGCCAAGCAGGCGCCGAAAAAAATCCATCTCACATTTTTTGTCATTATTCTGTTCAATGTTTGCATAAGCGATTTTTCTGGTCTGTGCGTTAAGTGATCGTTCTTGCGGCCCATGATACACCGGCGGATAGGCACCCTCCCAAGCTGATCGAAAGCCGGGCCGTTCAACGGTGCGGTATAGTATCCCGAGGTGGCCGATTTTGACAGCGTCGGACCTTCGGCAAGACTACCAGTCAAATCGCCGATATCAATACCGGATTCGTGCCGCCGCTCGCGAACAGTCGGACAACCCGATGATGCGTGAAACGGACAGTCTCGACATTGTCCAAGCCAAACACCGCCGCTGGTAGGATATGATGTCGCTAACCCCATATGACTATCGTCACCCGACCCCGCTACGTTAAGACACCACCCACCCAGACTCTCCATCCGGTCGGATAACAATCCGGCATGACGACTATCGCTACGCACGCCTCGTGGCGGGGACTTGCGATCAATAAAATGCAAGCACGCGGTTAAGCGTCGGTATTCAAACCCAAATAAACTTGAATTTGGCTTGACGTTTCAGTAGAATTCCGGGTTTTTATAGACCGCCTCAACCTTTGAGAAGCAAATAATGAAAACATTTAGTGCAAAGCCCGCGGAAGTTAAGCGCGACTGGTACGTGATCGATGCGGAAGGAAAGACATTAGGTCGCCTTGCTACTGAGATTGCACGCCGTCTTCGCGGCAAACACAAACCCGAATACACGCCGCACGTCGACACCGGCGACTACATCATCGTCATTAACGCCGAGAAAATCGGCGTGACCGGCAACAAGGAAAAAGACAAAATGTACTATCGCCACACCGGCTACATAGGCAACATGAAGTCTGCTTCGCTGGGCAAATTGAGACAAACCTTCCCGGACCGTATCATCACGACCGCGGTACAAGGCATGCTGCCTAAGAATCCATTGGGTCGGGCGATGTTCAAAAAATTGAAAGTTTACGCGGGCGCCGAGCACAATCATCAGTCTCAGCAACCCAAAGTTTTAGAATTCTAAGCAGGTAGATAGTTTATGGCAGCTCAGTACTACGGAACAGGTCGTCGCAAAAGCTCGGTCGCGCGCGTTTACGCCACCATCGGCTCAGGCAAATTCACCATCAACAGCCTCCCTGTTGAGCAATATTTCGGTCGCAAAACCGACGAAATGATTGCCAGACAACCCCTGGAGTTGTTGGGCAAAACCGCCGACTTCGACGTCAACATCCTCGTTAGCGGCGGCGGCCCGTCCGGTCAAGCCGGCGCCATCAGACACGGTTTGGCTCGCGCTCTGATCGAATTCGACGAAGTATTGAGATCGCCCCTGCGTAAAGCCGGTTACGTGACTCGCGACGCCCGCGTCGTCGAACGTAAAAAAGTCGGTCTGCACAAAGCCAGAAAACGTCCGCAATACTCGAAACGTTAATCGGTTTTACCGAAAAAAAAGCCGCTGGAAAGCGGCTTTTTTTGTGCCTCCGAACTTAGGACAACTGGCTTCCGACCTCAAATCCGCGTCCGCCAGCACTAAGCTCCCAACCCTAAACACTGTTTCCGGCCAAGCCGACAGCCTGAAGCAAACGGGTCGAACTGACTCGACACCCTCCCAAATCAACAGCCAATCGCCAATAGCGATGACCGCGGGTAGCGAGAGCGAGCCAGTCTAAAGACTAGCTTAGCCGAGCACCTGCTAATTGATAGCGTGTTGCCGATCGGGAAACAGCGCAACCACCAGCGCCAGATGTTCGGGCGCGTCGAACAAAATACTTCTCTCGGCGAAAAATTCGCTGGCGGCGTCGATGGCATCGAGCATCACCGCGACCACGTAACGCTCGGCGTGCGACGACGCCACCATTTTCTCGGGTACCGCCGATTCGATCCGCAACACCTGCATCGACTCGTCGAACGAATGCAAACGCAAGCCGTCAAAATCGGCCTTTTCGACCCGGCTCGGCAACATAAACACAACATCCAGGACCGGCATGCGCTTTTGCAAATGGTGCTCGCGCAGTCCGGCCAGATCGATGGCAACTTTGGTAATGGCCTTGGCGATCGCGCTGTCTTCCAGCGCGCGATCAGGCATCATGGAAGCAATATGTAGGGTCATGGCGCACTCTCGATAATGGATGGTAACGTCATCCAGCAAAAGCCGTTCCAGGTCGTCGGCTGCATTCAAAATCAGGCAAACCCACCGTTGCGGCCCGACATTGCCAAGCATTTCCGGCCAAAATCCGAGTTTTCCGCGAACTCTAGATTGTGCCAAAGCCAACAAAGTCGGGCCGGTCCGCAACTCCAGCAACGACACTCGACCAATCATCAGTCTGCCCGGCGCCCCTTTTGCCCCCCGATACCCTTATCACGCTGAATCCCATCCATTGCTAACGCCGATTGGCGGCGACAATCGCGGTAATCGCCTCTGCTACCCCGGCTAACTCGTCGTCGTAAACCATCGTTTTATATTCAACGGCAGTCGTATCGACCAGCGATTGCCGGGAATGTTGACGATCATCGGCAAGCAGTTCGATGCGAGTCAAGGTCGACAATCCCGGCTGTAACGGCTGCTCGGCCAGTTCCACGCTGTTCATGACCACCCGGACCGGCACCCGCTCGGCGACATGTATAAAATTGCCGGTCGCATTATCGGTCGGCAATAAAGCAAACACACTACCGGTACCCGGCAGTAAACCCTCCACGCGACCGTGATACAGACGGCCGGGATAGGCATCGACCTGAATTTCAGCGGGCTGACCCGGCCGAATACCGGCGATGCGATTTTCCGGCACATTGGCCTCGACCCACAAACGATCCACAGCTACGATGCTCAATAATGGCGTGCCGGGCTGAACGCTATCGCCGACCCTTGCCTTGCGCTTGGCGACGACACCGGCGATAGGCGCGCGGATTTCTCGGCGCCGGTACTCCAAATAGGCTCGGCGCAAGCGCTGCTTGGCCAACTCGACGGCAGGATGCTCCGCAATATCCGTTGTTCCGAGTTGCACCACCAATTCGGCTTGCTCCGCGCCAACTTCGAACTCCGCCGCCTCGAGCTCCCGGATTTTATCCTCCGCATTTTGCACCTGCTGATCGGATACGGCACCCTCGTCAAGCGCCAAACGCATGCGGTTCAGGTCATGACGAACCGCTGCCAGTGCCGCGCCACGCGCCGCCGAACGTTGGTGCAAGGTTTCCCGCTTCGCCGCCAATGCCGCGATTCGCCGCACCGTATCCGCCACCTCCGCCTCGGCTTGGCGCAGGCCGATTTCGGCATGCCGGCCATCCAGCCTGAGCAACAACTGACCGGCCGCCACCGCTTGCGTGTCCTCGGCGAGGATTTCCACCACGGTACCGGCGGTTTGCGCCTCAACCCCGATCACATG
>NZ_JBYMAP010000009.1:0-35043 GCF_057766305.1 Methylomonas sp. BG-2
ACCGAGCGTCGGGATCGGTGGTCGAGGTATGAGTTTCGTTGCTGCGCTTCTCGCCCTTGAAGTTGACCGTGGGATTGCGGCCGCTATCTTCCGGTGGCGGGGTCGAGCCGTCTTTTCTGACGAAACTTTTATGCGAAGCCCAAGCCTGAATCAGCGTGCCGTCGACCGAAAAATGCTCGTCGGAGAGTAGCTTTTTCCAGTCCGCCAAGGCCAGCACCCGTTCGAAGAACAAACGACTGATCCGTTCATTGAGTAAACGGTCGCGGTTGGCGCTGAAGGTCGAGTGATCCCACACCTCGTCGTCCATCGTCAAACCGACGAACCAGCGATACAAGAGGTTGAAGTCAATATGCTCCACCAGCTGCCGTTCCGAACGGATCGAAAACAAGACTTGCAACAAACTGGCGCGGAGCAGGCGTTCCGGCGGGATGGAATCCCGACCGCGGCGGGCGTACAGCGCGTCGAACTCGTCGTTGAGCGTGGCGAGCATCAGATCGACCACTTTTCGCAGTGTGCGTAGCGGATGCTTTTTGGGAATCCGGCTTTCCAGGGTTCGATAACTGAACAGTGGTTCTTGAGTAACGACCCGCTGCAACTGGTAATTGTGCGCGATATGTGGCTGACCGGTTTTGATGCGCCGTGTTGCCATACCATGTATATCGACAAGCCGATGAAAGGCCATAACTTGATGCAAGCCATTGCACGGGTGAATCGGGTATTTAAAGACAAGCCCGGCGGTTTGGTGGTGGACTATATCGGCATTGCCAGCGAGCTGAAGCAGGCGCTGAAAACGTATACCGATTCCAAAGGCAAAGGCGCGCCCACACTGGATACCCATGAGGCTTATGCGCTGCTACTGGAAAAACTGGATATTGTGCAGGGCATGATGCAGGGCTTTGATTACAGCGCGTTTGAAACCCAGGCTTTGCAGTTGTTGCCGGGCGCGATGAATCATATTTTAAGTTTGCAAGGCGCGAGTGGCGAACTGGACGGTAAAAAGCGCTTTTTGGATGTGATGACCGCGCTAAGCAGTGCCTATACCTTGTGCTCGACGCTGGACGAAGTCGAGCCGCTGAAAAAGGAAATCGCGTTTTTCAGTGCGGTCAAAGCGGCGATCAGCAAATTTACCACGGTGGACAAGCGCCGCACCGATGAGCAGAAAAATTCGGCACTGAAGCAAATCATCGATAACGCGATAGTCGCTGAGGGTGTGGACGATATTTTCAGTTTGGTGGGGTTGGACAAGCCTAATATTGGTTTGCTGTCGCCGGAGTTTATGGATGATGTTGCCCAGCTAAAGGAAAAGAATCTGGCGGTGGATTTGTTGGAGCGTTTGCTGCGCGATGAAGTGAAAGCCAGCATGAAAACCGATGTGGTCTCCGAGAAAATATACTCCGAGCGCATTCTGGAATCTTTGCGCAAATATCATAATCGCGCCATCGAAACCGCTCAGGTGATTGAAGAGCTGATAGCCATCGCCAAGGACATGCAGGCGGATTGGGCGCAAGCGGAAAAACTGGGTTTAAATCCGGACGAAATCGCCTTTTACCGGGCCTTGATTCAAAATGAATCGGCGGTACGTGAGCTGGGGGATAACAATCTGCGCGAACTGGCTAAATACATCACCGAGCACTTGCGTAACAGCACTACGGTTGATTGGGCGAAGCGCGATAGCGTGCGGGCCAGATTGCGGAATCTGGTCAGAAGGGCTTTGCGGCGCTGGAAGTATCCGCCGGATAAAGCCGATGAAGCGGTTGAATTGTGTTTAAAACAAGCCGAGGTGCTCAGTGAGGCTTGGTGCGCGGGCTAATTGGTCAGCGATTGTGCTGCGATTTGGAGTCCGCGTGGTGCTAAAACCCACCGGCCCGCAATGATGGCCCTTTATTCATGGTGCATGGAGAGTGAGTTGAAACCCTCATTTTACGATCTGAGTTATTCCGATTTAGAAACGATAGTCGAACGGCAGGGCTTTAATAACTCGGTCACGCCGACATTGTTTAATTGGTATTACAAGAAAAAGCAGCGCTCGCCCTGCCATAATCAAATATCCAAAACCGCGCTGGCGTTTTTCGAATGCCATTACGACTTTGCCTTGCCTGAAATCGATACGGTTTACCAGTCTGAAAAAGACAGGACCGTGAAGTTTCTGTTCAAGTTAAATGATGGCCATAAAGTCGAGACGGTGCTGATTCCGTTCAATAATAAATATTCGATTTGTTTGTCGTCGCAAGTCGGCTGCGCGATGAATTGCGCGTTTTGTTTTACCGGAGAGCAAGGTTTAAAGCGCAATCTGACGACCGGCGAAATGATCGGACAGTTCCTGAAAGCCTGGCAATGGTTGGCCCAAAACCGGCCAGGGGAAGAACGTATATTAAATATCGTGTTTATGGGCCAGGGCGAGCCTTTGCATAATTTCGACGCGGTTAAAAAAGCCTGCGATATATTTTTATCGCAATTTGGTTTTTCGGTCGGCGTTCAGAAAATCACGATTTCCACGGCCGGTTATATGCCGGGACTTAAACGCTGGAACCTGGAAATTCCAGGCGTTAATCTGGCGCTATCGCTGCATTCGCCGTTCTCGGAAAAGCGCGACGAGCTGATTCCGATCAATCGAAAATATCCGTTGGAAGACGTACTGGCTTATATAGACCGGATACCGTTAAATAAAAAAACAATTCGTGACTTACGAATATATTTTGATCAAGGACTTCAACGACGCCCCGCTGGACGCGGAGAAATTGGGCGAGTTATTGGCCGGCAAAAGCGCTTACATCAGTTTGATTCCGTTCAATCCTTTCCCCGGATCGCGTTACCTGCGGCCGGATTGGCGGACCGTGGAGCGGTTTAAGGCGGTTTTGGATACCTTCAGGATTCCGACCTTGATTCGGGGCGTGAAAGGCGACGATGTGTTGGCTGCCTGCGGACAATTGAATTCCAATGGCTGAAAGCCCTGGTTGATTGAATAATGGCGATGCCCAAACAGTTGCTCGGCCACCCCACCGGTCTGTACGTGTTGTTTCTGACCGAGATGTGGGAGCGGTTTTCCTACTATGGCATGCGGACCTTGCTGGTGCTGTATATGGTCCAGTATTTGATTCCGGCGATGACCGACGGTCGCGAAGTGATCGGCTTTCAGGGCTTGCGGGCCGGACTGGAATGGGTTTACGGCGGCTTGGACACCCAGCCGCTGGCTTCGCAAATCTACGGTCTGTACACCGGTTTGGTGTATCTGACGCCGCTATTGGGTGGCTACTTGGCCGACCGTTGGCTCGGGCCGCGCAACACGGTTGCGCTCGGTGCGGTGTTAATGACGGTGGGGCATTTTCTGATGGCGCTGGAAGCCTGGTTTTTGCCGGCGCTGGCGTTGCTGATCGCCGGTAACGGTTGCTTCAAACCCAATATTTCGACGCAGGTCGGCAGCCTGTATCCGGCCGGCGATCCGCGCCGCGACGGCGCTTTTACTATTTTTTACCTGGGCATCAATATCGGCGGTTTTTTCGCGCCGCTGATCTGCGGCACGTTGGGGCAGCGCTATGGCTGGCATTACGGCTTCGCGGCGGCCGGCGTCGGCATGACGATAGGCTTGTCGATTTATTTGGCCGGCCAACGCTTTCTGGGCATTACCACCGCCCGGCGCGACGATCGGCTGCCGACGCCGGATGCGCCGATCAGCGGCCCGGAATGGCGGGCAATTTTTAGTCTGGCGGTGTTGGCGACGATCAACGTGGTGTTCTGGGCGGTTTACGAGCAACAAGGCAATACCTTGCAATTGTTTGCCGAGCAGCGGGCCGACTGGCGGGTGTGGGGCTGGGACATGCCGTCCACCTGGTTTCAGTCCTTGAATCCGGCCTTCATTTTTTTGTTGACGCCGCTGATGGGCGGCATGCTTGGCATACCGTCCAAGCAGAGGTCCAGCGTGGTAAAAATGGCTTGGGGTTGCGTTTGGTTGGGGGCCTCGTTTCTGGTGCTGATCGCCGCGGTGTCGTCGCACGGCTCGGATCAGAAAATCAGCGGTCTGTGGCTGGCCTTGTGTACGCTGATTTACACGGTCGGTGAGTTGTATCTGTCGCCGGTCGGCTTGTCGCTGGTCAGCAAGGTGGCGCCGGCCAAGGCGGTCGGCTCGGTGATGGGGCTCTGGTTTTTGTCGGTGTTCTTCGGCAATTATCTGGCCGGCTATATCGGCGGCTTTTACTCGACGATGCCTCATGCCGGCTTTTTTGGGTTGTTGGCCGGCCTGGCATTCGCCGCCGGCTTGGCGATATTCGGACTGCGGACCTTTTTGGAAAGCCGGCTGGCCGGTAAGGACTGTTGATCCGGCCGATGCCGCCCGCCCGGCATGGTATTGTGGCTGAATTGGCTTTATAGTCGGGTACCAACCACTTCCCGCACTAGCAGTCGCCGGAAGCGTATCTGAATAGCAAAAATCTGGCGATGACAGGAGATTCCCGTGGCAACCATCAAAACCCAAGCCTGGCATAGAATCGCGCTGACCCGGCACGAATACGAGTCCGGGGAGATCGGCGTATTGTTCGGCTCGTTTCGGGCCGCGTTTATCGCCAAGAACGGGCCGGCCGGCATGGCGATGTTCGGGCAGTGGGCCGAGGACGGCGAGCGCTATTTCGTCTATCTGTCGCCGGCGGCGATCCGCTACATCGTCCCGCTATTGATGGCCTACTCGGCCCAACCCAGCGCCGCGCCCGATCCCGCCGGCGTGACTTTGCTCTACGGCGACGAAACCAGCCGCTCGGCGTTTATGGCGGGTTTCGAAGCCTGAACAGCGGCGGTTCGGGCCATTCGGCCAAGCCAGCCGGTTACCGCGCCTTCAAGCTATCCATTCGGTCACGATACGGTTAGGCTAGCCGCGATTTTCACTTTTCCTTACCTCATCGACATGCGCGAATTTACCGATAAAGAACTTTACTTGGGCTTGGAATATGCCAAAAGCCTGGATCAAAACGCCGGGCGGACCATTCTGACCACCTTTCAGAACGAGCAGCCGGTGTTGGCGAAAACCTTGTTTGAGGTGTTTACGTCGCTGATTGCCGAGCACGATCAAAATGTCGCCCATCTGTTCATGGATCTGGTGTTCGACGTGATTTGCGTGTTCGAAAAAACCTCCGGCGCCCTGCCCAGCCAACAAAACCTGGGCATGGGCTGGCTGCAGGAAAAGGCCGCGCTGGTGGACGCCGAAATGACGGCGATGATGTCCGGTAAACCGCATTCGGAAAGCGTGTTCGAAACCGACGAACAAAAAGGCTTGGTGCAATTTCTCCACGACAGCATCGACGAGTATCTCGCCGACCATCCGGCACCCGACGACGCGGTGCGGATGATCAAGACCTTGATATTCGTTACCGTGCAGTTGTTTTGCAGCCTGCACGACGCCGCCGGCGCCGCCAAGACGCTGCATTGAGTGGTGGGACGGCAAGCTGACATGACGAATCGAGCGGCGCAACCTACCGCGGCAATTTCGCACCGCGGCCGACTGCTGAATATCTTCAGCGGTTCGATCGGCAATCTGGTGGAATATTTCGACTGGGCCATTTACGCCGCCTTCGCGTTGTATTTTGCCCCTGCATTTTTTCCGGAAACCGACCAGACCGCGCAATTGTTAAACAATGCCGCGATCTTCGCGGTCGGCTTTGTGTTTCGGCCACTGGGCGGTTGGTGGCTGGGCGGGTTGGCGGATCGCAAGGGCCGCAAGAGCGCGTTGCTTTTTTCGGTCGGCCTGATGTGCCTGGGCTCGCTGATCATCGCCTGCGCGCCGGGCTACGCGGTGATCGGCGCTTGGGCGCCGGCCTTGCTATTGTTCGCCCGAATGCTGCAGGGTTTCAGTATCGGCGGCGAATACGGTAGTTCCGCCACCTACCTCAGCGAAATGGCCAGCGCCGACCGGCGCGGTTACTACTCCAGCTTTCAATACGTCACCATCGTGTTGGGCCAAATCCTGGCGCTGGGTTTGCTGGTGTTGTTGCAGCGCTGCTTCTTGAGCGATGAGCAACTGCACGATTGGGGATGGCGCATCGGCTTCGTGGTCGGCGGCTTACTCGCCGTCGTCGCGCTGCGGTTACGCGGCAACATGGCCGAAACCGCCGCTTTCGTGGAGCAACGCACCGAAGTAGCCAAGCAAGCCAATCCGCGCGAGTTGCTCAACTATCCCAAGCAAATCTTCACCGTGGTGGCCTTGACCGCCGGCGGCACGCTGTCCTATTACACTTTCACCGTCTACATGCAGAAGTTTTTGGTGAACACCACCGGCTTTGCCAAAGACGATGCCACGCTGATCTGCACCATCGCGCTGTCGGTGTTCATGCTGGTACAGCCGCTGTTCGGCCTGCTGTCGGATTTCGTCGGCCGCCGCTGCATGTTGATCGGGTTCGGCGTTTGCGCCAGTCTGTTCACGGCACCGATCCTGAGCGTATTGTCGCAACCGCAAAGCCTGACGTCGGCGTTGTTCTGGTACCTCTGCGCCTTGCTGATCGTTTCCGGCTATTCGTCGGTCAACGCCATCGTCAAAGCCGAACTGTTCCCGGTACACATTCGGGCGCTGGGCGTGGGATTTCCGTATGCCTTGACGGTGGCCCTATTCGGCGGCAGCGCCGAATATCTGGCGCTCGCGATGAAAAGCCACGGCCATCCGGAATGGTTTGGCTACTACGTCAGCGCCTGCGCCGCCTTGTCGTTGGTCGTCGCCATCACAATGAAAGAACCGATGCGGGTCTCCCGCTTGAACTCGTAAATCGCGCCGGTTGGTGCTGACGCGGTGGCGCGAAAGCCGCTCCCGCACCCAGCTTTTTCATGCTTCGGGGCGCAAACTCTTGCATGACCGTTAGGCTATCGCTAATCGGCGCCGCCTTTCGCTCCCAATCTCGCCAACAATTTCTCTAAAAACGCCACCTTATCCTCCATATCCTTAAAGGTCTGGGTAAAGCGTAATTTGTCCGAGCCGTCGAACTTATACACCTGCGACTGGCTTTGGATCATCAGGATCAACTCGCCGGTGTCGATTCGCGGCGTGGCGGTAAACACGATGCGGCCGCCGGTGGCGTGGGCTTCGATTTTCTTGATGCCCAGGTGCGCGGCATGTTGCTTGAGTTCGGTGACCGCGAACAAGGCTTTGACTTGGTCCGGCAGCAGGCCGAAGCGGTCTATCATTTCGATCTTGAGCTTACGCAAATCGTCTTCGGTTTCGGCGCTGGCGATGCGTTTGTACAAAACCAGGCGGGCGTGGATGTCCGGCAAATAGTCTTCCGGAATCAAGGCTGCAACTTGCAGATCAACCTCGGGACCATAGTCCAACGGTGCGTCCAGCTCGGGTTGCTTGCCGGATTTCAACGCCTTGACCGCCCGTTCCAGCAGTTCGGTGTACAAGGTAAAGCCGATTTCCTGAATTTGGCCGCTTTGCTCGTCGCCTAACAATTCGCCGGCGCCGCGGATTTCCATGTCGTGCGAGGACAGCATGAAGCCGGCGCCCAGTTCGCCGGAGGTTTCGAAAGCTTCCAGGCGTTTAATGGCGTCCTTGGTCATCAAGGATTTAGGCGGCACGATGCAATAGGCATACGCGCGGTGATGCGACCGGCCGACCCGGCCGCGCAACTGGTGCAACTGGGCCAGACCCAGCTTGTCGGCGCGGTTGATGACGATGGTGTTGGCGCTGGGGATGTCGATACCGCTTTCGATGATGGTGGTCGCGATCAATAGATTGAAGCGCTGGTGGTAGAAGTCCAGCATGATTTGTTCCAGCTCGCGCTCGGCCATCTGGCCGTGGGCGATCTGAATCCGCGCGTCCGGCACCAGTTCGCCCAGCTCGCGCATCATTTTTTCCATGGTCTTGACGTCGTTGTGCAGGAAAAACACCTGGCCGCCGCGCTTGATTTCGCGCTGGCAGGCTTCCTGCACTTGCGAGTCTATCCATTCGGTGACGAAGGTCTTAATGGCGTGGCGGTTCGGCGGCGGCGTGGCGATGATGGAAATATCGCGCAGGCCGGCCATGGCCATGTTCAACGTTCTTGGAATCGGCGTCGCGGTCAGCGTCAGCAAGTCCAACTCGGTGCGCAGCTTTTTGAAATGTTCCTTTTGGGTGACGCCGAAACGGTGTTCCTCGTCGATGATGACCAGACCCAAGGCCTTGTATTTCATGTCCTTGGACAGCAGTTTGTGGGTGCCGATGACGATGTCGACCTTGCCCTCGGCCAGATCGTCGGCAATGGCGCTTTGCTGCTTGGCGGTGACGAAGCGCGAGGTGACTTCGATGCGTACCGGCCAGTCGGCGAAGCGGTTGCGGAAGTTTTGAAAATGCTGCTGGGCGAGCAGCGTGGTCGGCACCAGCACCGCGACCTGTTTGCCGCTTTGCACCGCCACGAAGGCGGCTCGCATCGCCACTTCGGTCTTGCCGAAGCCGACGTCGCCGCAGACCACGCGGTCCATCGGTTGCGGCGCGGCCATGTCCTGCAGGATGGCTTCGATGGCGCTGAGCTGGTCCGGGGTTTCCTCGAACGGGAAGCCGGCGGCAAAGGCGTTGTAGTCGCTGTTGTCGATGCTGAAGGCAAAGCCGCCGCGAGCGGCGCGCTTGGCGTGGATGTCCAGCAATTCGGCCGCGACGTCGCGGGCCCGCTCCATGGCTTTTTGCTTGGCCTTGCTCCATTGTTCGCTGCCCAGCTTGTGCAGCGGCGCGTTTTCGGCGCTGACGCCGCTGTAGCGGCCGATCAAATGCAGCGACGCGACCGGCACGTAAATCTTGTCGCCGCCGGCGTATTCCAGCATCAGAAATTCGGCTTCGATGCCGCCGACGGTTAAGGTCTGTAGGCCCACGTAGCGGCCGACGCCATGTTCCTGGTGCACCACCGGCGAGCCTATCGTCAGCTCGTCGAGATTATTGAAGATGTTTTCCAGTGCCCGCGCGGCCGACTTGGCCCGGCGCCGGCGCTGCTGGACTTTTTCGCCGCTGAGCTGGCTTTCGGTGATGATGGCCAGTTTGGGTTCTTCGAGCCACAAGCCCTGATCCATCGGCGCGACGACGATGCAAGGCGATTGTTCGCTTTGCAGAAACTCCGGCCAGCTTTGCACTTGCTTGGCGGTCAGCTTGACGCCTTTCAGTTTATCGATCAGGCCTTCGCGGTGGCCGGCGGTTTCGGCGACGAACAGAATTTTGCCGTCGAAATCTTCGATGAATTGGCGCAGGCGTTGAGCCGGTTCTTTCAGGCGGCTGTCGATCGCAACGTCGGGCAAGGCCTTGCAATCGAACGATTCGCCTTGTTCGGCCCGATTGTCCAGCACGATGCGGCTGAAGTCGGCGATTTGCCGTTGGATTTCCTCGGTCGACAAAAACAAGCGTTCCGGCGCCAACAACGGTCGGTCGACATCGTATTTGCGCTGCTGATAGCGCTCGTCGGCTTCGTGGTAAAAACGTTCAGCATCGCCGGTAAAGTCGGCCGGTAACACGAATAACGCGGTTTTAGGCAGATAGGCCAATAGCGATTCGGTGTGTTCGACGAACAGCGGCAGGTAATACTCGATCCCGGCCGGCGCAATTTGCTTGGAAACGTCCAAGTAGAGAGGGTTTTTCGGCGAGGCATTCGGGAACTGTTCGCGGAAGGCCTGACGGAAGCGCTTGATCGCGTCGTCGGTAAACGGAAATTCGCGGGCCGGAAACAACTCGATCTTCTGGATTTTGTCTTGCGACATCTGCGTGTCGGGATCGAAGCTGCGAATGGATTCGACATCGTCGTCGAACAACTCGATACGGTACGGTTGTTTGGACCCCATCGGAAACAAATCCAGAATCGAACCACGTACCGCGAATTCGCCGTGTTGATAAACCTGCGATACGCATTGGTAGCCCACTGCTTCCAGCTTGGCTCGGGTCAGGTCCAGGCTTAAGGTGCCGCCGACTTCGATCGCAAAACTGTGGGCCAGGATGTGCTCGCGCGGCGCCAGCCGGTGCATCAAGGTCGAGACCGGTACGATCAGCGCGCCGCGCTTGGTTTCCGGCAACAAGGCCAGCGTGCGCAGGCGTTCCGAGATGATCTCGGGCAGCGGCGAGAACACGTCGTAGGGTAGGGTTTCCCAGTCGGGAAATTGCAGGATCGGGAAGGCGTTATCGAGAAAAAACGCCAATTCGTGTTCCAGTCGCAACGCGGTTTGGGTGTCCTGGGTGACGATGACCAGCAGGCGCTTTTCCTGGGTAATCGCACTGGCCAGCGCCAGCGAGTCGCCGCAACCGCTCAGGTCCTTGAAAGTTAGCGAGGAAGTGGTGTCTGGCAGTCGGGGGAGTTTGAAGGGCGAGCAAGTCATCGGGTATTGGCGCTGGAGAATGGCGAGGTGTTTGGGGCTGGATCAATGGCGGCGGCGCTGGCTGCGCAAGTCGCCTGGATAAGTCTTGAACGGAGATTGGCGGCCGGTCGATGCGACCTGACCCTCGATGCGCCGATATAAGGCCGAATCGACAGTTGGCCGATGGTCTGGCGGACGTGTTTTAGCCGATGTTCTTTTGCTGCCGCTCGATGTCCTGGACGTAACGTTGAATGCTGGATTCGAACATCTGCGAAACTTGGGTGAACTGACAGCCGACACGCTGCTGTTTACCGGCGGCGCCAGCCCGCACCGTGGCAATATCACGGACGATAATGCCAATATTGGCGCGGCTGCCGTCGTTCAGATAGAGCGCACAATCGGCATGCTCGGCGCCTGGTTGCAGGAATTCGGAAAACTTGGTGTCGTTTACCAGCATCGCGAATCCGGAAATGCTCAGATCGGCCAACGGGAAAATGCCTGATAGTGATTGCGGATTGTTGGCTTCATCAACCGTGCGAAACTCGATTTCGCAGAAACTGTTTTTATGCGAGAGCGGTATTTTCACTCGATAATACTGGCGGCGCTGCATCCAAAATAGCGCGTCCGGCAATGGCATTGCCAGAACCGGCGTACCGTTGCGTTCGGCTTTTTTGATGGCTTTGCCGCGAAACGAGACTTTGATGCCGTCGAATTCGGTACGGAACAGGACCTTGGCCGAAGTCAGCAATTGCCGGTTCAGTTGTTCGTTGGGCGCGACATCGAGCGCCAGTAGATTGGCTTTCTGGTCGAGTTCGACGATGGTAGTCAGGAACGAAGCGTTGTCTTCGCCAAAATTCGCGGCGATGATGCATTTGTTTTTTACCAAGTCGGTCAAATAGCCATAAATCATCTTGGCGTTGCGAACGAGGTAGTCGGATTCTTTTTCCATTAATAGGGCTAAATAATGCGGTTTGACAGAAACGCTATTGTAAAATGCTCCGATTATAGCGTATGTCCGAGGAGAGTTGATGGGTTGGCTGTTGTTGCTGGCGGCGGGTTGTTCCGAGATTGTGTTTGCGATCAGTCTTAAATATAACGACGGCTTTACCAAATTGTGGCCGAGTGTGGTGACCGGGATTTCCGGCGCGGGCAGTTTTTACCTGTTGATGTTGGCAATCAGAACCTTACCGCTGGGCACCGCGTACGCTGTTTGGACCGGCATGGGCGCGGTCGGCGTGGCGATCGTCGGTATTTTTCTGTTCAAGGAGTCATCCGACTGGATTCGGCTGGCCTCGATTCTGTTGATCGTGATTGGCATCGTTGGCCTGAAACTGACCCATACCGAATAATGTTGCATATTGTGGCTGCCTCGCCGATCAGACCGGAATGGTTGGAGCGCGTCGGCTCCGGCGATGACGTGGTGTTATTGGATGCCGCCGTGTGGTCGGCCCGCGCCGGACATCGGGATGGCCCGCTGTTGCAACGCGTGTTGGAGCGGGGCTGCGGGGTTTTCGTGCTAACCGAATACGCGGAGGCTTGCGGATTTGCGCCCGATGTTGCGATGACCGGCGTGACCTGGACGGATTACGCGGGTTTGGTCGATTTGGCGATTAAGCATCCGGTGGCGCATACATGGCGTTGATAGTCGATGCTGTCGAACTGGCAACCACGGAAGAAGGCTTTTTGCGGAACCCCGATCAGTGGAATCGCAACGTCGCCGATGAACTGGCGCGCCTGGAAGGCTTGGTGATCGAAGAGGCTCATTGGGAGGTTTTGCTGTTTATCCGCGATTACTATCGAAAATTCCAGCATTTGCCGAACGCCCGGATGTTCGTCACCGCGGTACGCAAAACCCTGGGCGAAGAAAAAGGCAATAGCCGCTATCTGCAAAAATTGTTTCCACAAGGCCCATTAAAGTACGCCTGCAAAATTGCCGGCTTGCCCAAGCCTCCCACCTGTTTATAGTGTTATCGAGAATGTCGAATGAGTAACCCCCGTGTTGGATTTATCAGTCTGGGCTGCCCGAAAGCCCTGGTCGATAGCGAGCAGATCTTGACCCGCTTGCGTAGTGAAGGCTACCAAGTATCGCCGAACTACAAGGATTCCGATCTGGTGATCGTCAATACCTGCGGTTTCATCGACGCGGCGGTCGAGGAGTCGCTGGATAGCATCGGCGAAGCGCTGGCCGAAAACGGCAAGGTCATCGTCACCGGTTGTCTGGGCGCGCGGCAGGACGAGATTTTGGCCCGCCATCCGCAAGTGCTGAAAATTACCGGTGCGCATGCGACCGACGAAGTCGTCGAAGCGGTGCATGAACACCTGCCGCCGGCGCATAACCCGTTCATGGATTTAGTGCCGCCGCAAGGGATCAAACTGACGCCTAAGCATTACGCCTACCTGAAAATTTCCGAAGGCTGCAACCACCGTTGCACGTTCTGCATTATTCCTTCGATGCGCGGCGATTTGGTCAGCCGGCCGCTCGATGAGGTTATGATCGAAGCCGAAACCCTGGCGGCGGCAGGGGTTAAGGAATTGCTCGTGGTGTCGCAAGACACCAGTGCTTATGGTTTGGACTTGAAGTATCTCAACCGCCACTGGCGCGGCCAAAGTTATCAAACCCGCTTTCAAGACCTGGCGGCGGCGTTGGGCGAGCTGGGCATCTGGGTCCGGATGCATTACGTCTACCCCTATCCGCATGTCGACGACGTGGTACCGTTGATGGCGGACGGTAAAATTTTGCCGTATCTGGATATTCCGTTTCAGCACGCCAACAGCAGGATACTGAAATTGATGAAACGCCCGGCGGCCGCCGAAAACAATCTGGAACGCATCCGTGCTTGGCGCCGCATTTGCCCGGATTTGACGATCCGGAGTACGTTTATCGTCGGTTTTCCCGGCGAGACCGAGCGGGAGTTCGAGGAGTTGCTGGAGTTCCTCGACGCCGCCCAAATGGACAGAGTGGGTTGCTTCGCCTATTCACCGGTCAAGGGCGCGGCCGCAAACGCGCTGCCCGATGCGGTGCCGGAAGAAGTCAAACAGGAGCGATTGGCGCGATTTATGGAGCATCAGGCCGCGATCAGCGCCGAACGCTTAAAGCAACGGGTAGGCCGTCGCGAGGTGGTGTTGATCGACGAGGTTGTCGAAGAAGGCGCCGTCGCGCGCAGCAAAAGCGATGCCCCGGAAATCGACGGTCAAGTGTTTATCGATGGGGCAAACCACCTACGTGTCGGCGAATTCGTTGAAGTGGAAATCGAGGAAGCCGACGACTACGATTTGTGGGGCAAATTGCTTTAACGGCTGACAGAACCACCCTGCCGCTCCGAAAGGCGCGGTTAGCGTGGATCGTATTTGCAAGCAAGCCGCAAATGAAAAAGCCGCTGGTTAGGCGGCTTTTTCGAGGGCAATTTATAACGGAGTGACGTTTTCCGCTTGCGGGCCTTTTTGGCCGTTGGTCACTTCCATCGTGACTTTTTGGCCTTCTTTCAGGGTTCTGCGGCCGGAACCGTTGATCGCGCTGAAATGGACGAATACGTCTTTGCCGCCTTCTTGCTCAATGAAGCCGAAACCTTTCTCGTCGTTAAACCATTTAACTTTGCCTTCTACTTGAACTGACATAAATCTCTCTTGCTAAAAAGTGCTTTCGCTGTTTGGAACTAGGGTTGGTGAATAAAGCGGGTAAGCGGAAAACAAAGTTTGTTGATCCTATTGCGAGCTTGAAAAGCGACAACGATACCGAGCTAAATCGACTTCATTATACATGGCTATTCCAAGCGTTCCACAAAAATAGCAGGATTTTGCGTGTTAATGGATCGCGCCGATTGAACAAAGAATCCGCTGTTCGTCAATCGGTTTGAGGTACAGCGATTTGTCGCGTATCAAGTGATTGAAAACTATTGAAAATAGGTGGTATTTAGCGTTGATCGCGAAAACGGTGGCTGGCTTTCCCTGGATGGTACTGACGGGGAGTTTTCCGCCGGAATACCTTGTTTTGACCTGTCTACCCCTGCCTGCCTCGGAAGTCAGATTTGCGCCGCGCGCTCAATAGTTATGAAAATGGCGGCTGCAAACCGGCTTATTGCCAATTGCGCGAATGATTCGGTGCGCGTTAAAAATAGTGGCTGTTGAGCAAGAAATGAGTCGCTATGCTGCCGGCGTAACCGAGCAGAATCACCGGCATCCATTTTAAGTGGGCGCTAAAGGTATAGACTCCCTTGACTTGGCCCATCAGACCGACGCCGGCTGCGGAGCCGATCGCGAGCAAGCTGCCGCCGACGCCGGCCGTCAACGTCACCAGCAGCCACTGGCCTTGGGAAATCTCCGGGTGCATCGTCAAAACCGCGAACATGATCGTGCCGTTGTCAATGAACGCCGATAAGATGCCGACGACGATATTGGCGATCGTTGGATCCATGCCGACGTATAGTACGTCGGATGCCATCGTTAAATAGCCGATGAAACTCAGGCCGCCGACGCTGACCATGACGCCGTAAAAAAACAACAGCGTATCCCATTCCAGATTGGCGACGTTTTTGAATACATCAAAGCGTTGGTTTTGATTGGCCAACGGTAATTCAACGTTGAACAGTTTGTAGACGTGGGCGAAATCGCTGACTTTTTGCTTATCTTCGGTTTTTTGCAGGTAATAGCCTAAAAACTTCAGATAGGTCAGGCCGGCCAGCATGCCGGCGGCCGGCGGCAGATCCAGGAAGTTTTCGAAACTGACCGCGGTAATGATCGTCAACAAAAACAACACGATCATCGTCAATGCGCCCCGCTTCATTTTCGGAGCCTTGCCAACGGCGGCCGGATGTTCGTTGGGTATCCAGAAATGCATCACGGCGGCGGGCAGTGTAAAGTTGACGACGGCCGGAAGGAATAACGAATAGAAATCCACAAACGGCACCACGCCGCTTTGCCAAACCAGCAAGGTGGTAATGTCGCCGAACGGACTGAACGAGCCGCCGGCGTTGGTGGCCACCACGACATTGATGCAGGCCATCGTCATGAAGCGCGGATTATGCTTGCCCATCGCGACGATCACCGCGCCCATCAGCAGCGCGGTCGTCAGGTTATTGCAAACCGACGACATAAAGAAAGACATCGCGCCGGTGATCCAGAACAATTTCCGGTAACTGAAGCCCTTGCTGAGCAGCCAGACGCGGAGATTGTCGAAAACGCCGCGACTTTCCATCGCATTCAGGTAGGCCATCGACACCATGATGAACAAAAACAGTTCGGCGTAACTTTCCAGGCAAGCGCGGAAGGCTCGGCCGGCTTGTTCGCCCATCCCGCCTTGCACGTAAATCGAGGCAATGAAGGCCCAGATCAGGCTGGCGGCCAGCACCATCGGTTTGGACTTGTTCAGTTCGGTGATTTCCTCGGTCATCGCCAGCATATAGGCTAGCGAGAATATCGCGATCGACAGGTAGCCGACCCAATGCCGAGTCAGGTTGAGGGCGATTTCGCTGGCATCGGTGTTAGCCCAAGCCAGTAGCGGCAGGAAAAGTAGCGAAATGGCAAGCAAGGTGCGCTGCAACACGAGTGAACTCCAATTTCAAAGGCTATTGGCGAGGTGTCCGGCGCGACGTTTTGACGTTCGCGGCGCCCCGCAAGCGGGGCCGCCTTCCGCGCCCGGAAGGCGGCCGGACCGAGCTGGATTGGCCCTAGCCGCGTTCGCTTTCCAGCAAATAGGTCAGCCACAACGACGACAATTTCTCCTGCACCGTGTTTTGCCGCAAGCGGGCATTCAGGTTCGGAAAGTCGACGTAATCCAGCGCTTGGTCCTGGTTGTAGCAGGAATACATAAAGCTTTCCTCGCCGGTTTCCGGATCGACGTGTTTGCACATGCACTGCGCGCAAACGCCTTTCATCATACATTGCATCGGCGAATTGATCGATCCAACCGCTTCGTGGCCTTCTTTCAGATAAGGCTTCAACACGCCGAAACGCGCGGCTTTTACGGCCGCCATCATCCGGTCGGAACCGATCACAATCAGATGCTCGACGTCCTGCAATTTCAACGCGGTGTCGCCTAGCTGGCCCTCCGCGTAAGCAATCATCGCTTCGACAATGTTGCCGACGAAGGTTTTGTCCTGTGGCCGGGTGACCGGAATCGCTTCGTTGCCCGGCAACTTGTCCACCGCCCAGACGATCACGTCGGAAGCTTCCTCGATTTCCGGCACCTTGAACAAATCGACGCGGTTGCGGTAACCGGCGAAGTACAAGACTTTATTGCCGGCGGCCCGCATCGCCTTGCCGATCGAGAACAGCACGGCATTGCCCAAACCGCCGCCGAGCAGCAACACGGTCTTGCCGGTCGGAATCTCGGTCGGCGCGCCGGTCACCCCCATCAATACCAGCGGATCGCCGGGCTTCCAGGTCGCGCACAGACGGCTGGAGCTGCCCATTTCCAATGCAATCAAGGATACCAGGCCTTTGTCCTTGTCAACCCAGGCGCCGGTCAAGGCTAGGCCCTCGGCGGCCAGGGCGGTGCCTTCGACCACCGGTGCCAAGGATTCGTAGTTCTGCACTCGGTAGAACTGGCCGGGTTCGAAGTTTTTCGCCGCCGCCGGCGCCTTGATGACCACTTCGATGATGGTCGGGGTCAGGCGGTTGACTTCAACGACGTGGGCCAGGAACAACGCGTCCAACTTGTCTTGCATCGCTCGCCAGGCCGCGTCGCGTTCGCCTTGTTTGCCGGCATCCAGCTTGGCGATGTCGTCGGCAAACAACTTGACGATATAGGGATAGCCGTCCTTGGCGCTGGCCATCGCTTTGACGACGTTGCCGGCATACACCGGATGGTTATCGCCGTAGAAGCTGATGTAGCGGCCTTCGCTTTGATACGACGTAAACGGCGCCGGCTTGCCGACCTTGACTTGCGCCTCGTCGGCCATCGGCACCAATTGCGCCTTGCCGTCCAGCCAGTCGGGTTCGTGGCGTTTGTAAAACTTGCCTTCCATCGCGAAAGTACGCGGGTGCTCGGATTGGTAGATCGTGTTCGGCGCGGTGCCGGCGGCGATGAACAGGCCGCGCAAGGCCACTTCCCGCTCGCCGACGGTGCGCCATTTACCTTCTTGCAATTCCAGTTTTTCGAAACGCACGGCTTTTAGATGGCCGAAGTCGTCGTTGATCGCTTCCAATGGACTCATGCCTTCGGCCAGATAAATGCCTTCCGATAGCGCTTCGTGGATTTCTTCGTGGTTTTGGCGGTAGGCCGGCGAATCCTTGATGCCTTTGCGGTAGAACATCGTCACGCCGCCCCATTGCTTCAGGAAGGGCAGGAAATTAGGCGTCTCGCCAGCCGCCGCAGCGCGGGCGCGTTCGGCTTCGATCACCCGGCCGTGGGCCAGGAATTCTTCCAGGATTTCCAGTTCTTCTTTGTCGTAGCGGCCGCGCACTTCGGCTTCGCCGTATTTGGCGACCAATTTGTCGTAGCGCTTGGTGATCTTGCTGACTTGCAATGGGTAGTACGCGAGCAATTCGGTCGCGGTATCGATCGCGGTCAATCCGCCGCCGATCACGCCGGCCGGCAGTCTGACCTGCAGGTTGGCCAACGAAGATTCCTTGGCCGCGCCGGTCAATTGCAAGCCCATCAAAAAGTCCGAGGCCTTGCGGATGCCGCGGGTCATGTTGTTTTTAAGGTCGATGATGGTCGGCTTGCCGGCGCCGCTGGCGATGGCAATGTGGTCGAAGCCCAAAGCCCAAGCCTCGTCGATGGTGACGGTGCCGCCGAAACGCACGCCGCCGTAACATTTGAAGGCGTTGCGGCGCAGCAGGGTCAGGTAGATCACTTTCAGGAAGTTCTTGTCCCAGCGCACGGTAATGCCGTATTCGGCGACGCCACCGAAGCCGAGCATCACCCGTTTGTCCAGGTCTTCATAAAGCGCCTGGAAATCAATGATCGGCAACGGCGGATGGTCGCGGTCGCCGGTCAGGTGCAAGGGCAGCGGTTCGATTTTCAACGCGTCGATACCGACCACGCCGAAACCTTCGTTCAATAAATAATGCGACAGCGTATAGCCGGCCGGCCCCATGCCGGCGACCAGCACGTTTTTGCCGTTGTAGGGCAGGGCGACCGGACGCTTGACGTTGAGCGGGTTCCAGCGGGTCAACAGGCTGTAAATCTCAAAACCCCAGGGCATGAACAACACGTCGGTCAACACGTTGGTTTCGATTTGCGGAATGTTGACGGCTTCGGTTTTTTGATAGATGCAGCCGCGCATGCAGTCGTTGCAAATCCGGTGGCCGGTGCCGGGGCACATCGGATTGTCGATGATGATCAATGCCAACGCGCCAATGTTGTCGCCCTGGCGCTTGACCACGTGCATCTCGGAGATTTTTTCCTCCAAAGGGCAGCCGGTCATTAACGAGCCCAAGTGGTTGGCCTTGAAAGTGCCGTCTTTTTTGTTCTTGATGCCTTTCGAGCAGGAGTCGTTGTCGCGGTCGTGGCAGTAAATGCAGTGGTCGATTTCGTACAGGGCCTGGCGCTGCTTGAAGCGTTTGTCGGTCAATGCAAAGCCGTCGCGGCGGCGGTGATGGTGGTCGTCGCAGGCCCAAACGTTGTAGCCGTCTTGCGCGACGCTGTCGTGCGCCACCAGGTTATCCAGATCGGTTTTTTCGGCAATCTTGAAGCTCAACCATTTTTCGACGATGGCTTGCAGTTCCGGTGCCTGCTTGGCCGCGAAGCTCCAGCGGCGGACGATGTCCAGCAGCGCGGCGGCGAAGGCGGCCGGACCGTCGCTGATGACGGCTTTGCTTAATATCGGCGAATCGGCGACGTGTTGTTTCAATTCGCTAATGTCGGCATCGCTAAGTTCGGCATTTTGAGTTAAACGCCATAGGTCGGCGCCCAGCTGGCTGACGGCCAGTTCCGGATCGGCGGCATGGAGCTCGGCTTTGCCGGTTGCCGCCAGCAGGGCA
Source organism: Methylomonas sp. BG-2 (assembly GCF_057766305.1). Classification (NCBI taxonomy): domain Bacteria; kingdom Pseudomonadati; phylum Pseudomonadota; class Gammaproteobacteria; order Methylococcales; family Methylococcaceae; genus Methylomonas; species Methylomonas sp. BG-2. The sequence continues at coordinate 19,195 of NZ_JBYMAP010000009.1, forward strand.
TCCAATTGCGCGCCGAGTTCGGCGATGTCCCAGCCTTCGATAGTCTGGCCCTTAAACAGCTTGGCCAAATTGCCGACGATTTCGGTGCGGTAGGTGAACACGCTGTCGAACTCGCCGCGAATCTTGTCGATTTGTTGCTCGCGCACATCGCCGACGTTGAACAATTTCGCGACGAATGTGCCGACGAACGGCGCCAGTTTAACCAGCAGTTCCGAGATTTCCTCCGGCTTCATGCCCGCTCCGCCGTGGGCGCGGTAAGCCGCGACTTCCTTGAACAAGTCCGGGTCGTGCTGCTCGACCGACTGGTCGAACACGGTCATCAGGTCGTTCAGGCGCCGGCTATCGTAAAGGTCTTGATACTCAAAACCGGGGATGCCTAAGGTGAGTTGAGTCAGGTCGCGGGTGTTTAACTGTTTGGTCATCAAGTGTTTCCGTGATAGTTCGCTTGAAGTGGAAAATCGGGGTCTGACATGGCAGCCGTCGTCACGGTTGCGATACGGAACGCCCAGGGGCGTTCCGTGCGTGGAATGGTTTACGGCAGCTGATCGACCGCTTCATCTTTTTCGGGCGGCATCAGATCTTCCCGAGTCAATCCCAGGCTCAACGCCAACGAGCTGGCAATGTAAATCGAAGAGTAAGTGCCTTTGATGACGCCGATCAACATCGCGATCGCGAAGCCGTGTATGGTTTTTCCGCCCAGGAAGGCTAAGGCCAACAGGGTCAGGAATACCGTCAGCGAGGTCAGGATGGTACGGCTCAAGGTATCGTTCAAGGCCCGGTTGGTGATGTCGGCGATCGGTTCGCGGCGACTGGTGCGGACGGTTTCGCGAATCCGGTCGTAGACGACGATGGTATCGTTGATCGAGTAACCGATCAGCGCCAGAATCGCCGATAGCACGGTCATGTCGAATTCCCAGCCGAACACCGAGAAAAAGCCCATCGTAATGATGGTATCGTGGAACAGCGCGGCGATCGCGCCGACCGACAGCTTCCATTCGAAGCGAATGCTGACGTAGACCATGACGCCGACGAAGGCGAAGAACAGCGCCAAACCGCCGTCGTTGATCAATTCGTCGCCAACTTGCGGGCCGACGAATTCAACGCGGCGCAGCTCGCCGGCCTGGGTTTGGCTGCTGTTGGCGACGGACAGGACTTTCTCGCTGAGTTCCTTTTGGCTAATGTTTTCGATCGGCTTCAGGCGGATCAAAACGTCTTGCGAGCTGCCGAAGTTTTGCAGGTTGGCATCGGCGAAGCCTTGTTGTTCCAAGGTTGAACGCATTTTGTCGATGTCCACCGATTGGTTGTAATGCATTTCGTAAACGCTGCCGCCGGTGAAATCGATGCCCAAGTCCAGGCCCTTGACGAAAAACGAAATCAGCGAGATCAGGAATAGGGTGCCGGAGAAGAAATAAGCCAGCTTGCGCTTGCTGAGGAAGTCGATATGGCGTTCGGCGGTCATGACTAGGTTTCCGATAATTTGATGTGGGTGGCGGGCACCGGTGCCGGACGGCAACGGTGCCCGCGGGCGATAAGGCTGGGAATTGTACTATTTTCTCCAGAAAGTGGGAGTAAAAAGCACGATCAGCGTGATAATTTCCAAACGTCCGAGCAGCATGGCCAGCGAGCAAATCCAGGTTTGAAAATCGCCGAGACTCTGGTAGTTGGTGGCCGGGCCGACTTGGTTCAGGCCGGGGCCGGCATTATTGATGCACGCCAGGATTGCGCTGAGCGCCGAGATCGCATCCAGCCCTGAAAAAATCAGCGAGAAAGTCAGCACCACCACCGAGATGAAGTACATAAAGATAAAGGCCAGCACCGCGAAAATGATCTTGTTGGGTATCGGCATGTCACCGATCCGGATCGGATTAATGGCTCTGGGGTGCAGAATGCTGAACATTTCCCGGCTGGCCTGCTTCCAAAGCAGCAGTGTGCGAAACATTTTGATGCCGCCGCCGGTCGAGCCGGTGCAGCAGGTGACGCAGCTCAAGTACAGCATCCACCAAGGCACGAACGGCGGCCATTTATCGTAGTCGACGCTGGCGAATCCGCAGTCGGTCGCGATCGATACCAAGTTGAACGCCACGTGCCGCAAGCTTTCGAAAAAATCGGCATACACCCCGTTATCCCAAATGTACCAACTGCACAGCCAGATGCTAAACGCGACCACGGCCAACATCGGCAACACTTCGGCATCCTGCTTGTAGGGGCTCAGGCTTCGCAGGTGTGCGGCCTGATAGTGCAGCGCGAAGTTCATCGCCGAAATCAGCATGAACAGGATCAAGACCAGTTCGATGGCCGGCGAGTCGTAATAGCCGACACTGGCGTCGTGGGTGGAGAAACCGCCCAGGCCCATCGTCGCGAAGGCATGGCAAATGGCGTCGAACCAACCCATTCCGGCTATTTTGAGTGCGACAATGCAGGCCAGCGTGATGCCGGCGTAGACCAGCCACAGCAGGCGGGCGGTTTCGGTGATGCGGGGTGTGATTTTGCTGTCCTTGATCGGGCCGGCAATTTCGGCCTTATAGAGCTGCATGCCGCCGATACCCAACAGCGGCAAAATCGCCACCGCCAGCACGATGATACCGAGGCCGCCGATCCAGACCATTTCGTGCCGCCACAGATTCAGCGACGGTGCCAGCACGTCCAGGCCGACCAGCACCGTGGCGCCGGTGGTTGTAAAGCCGGAAACCGTTTCGAAGAAGGCGTCGGTAAACGACAGGCCGGGGATGCCCCAGAGTAACGGGAGTGTGGCCGCCGCCGACATCAATATCCAGAACGAGGCGACCAGCAGATAACCGTCACGGGTTTTGATGTCGCCGCGAAAGCGCATCGTCAGACCGGCCAGCACGCTGCCGAGGCCGATGTTCAACGACATGCCGCGTACGAAATGATCGGCCATGCCGTCGTCGAAGTAGAGCGAGGTGGCGATGGGCAGTGCGTAAGTCAGGCCGAAGACCATCAATATCAGGCCGAGTACGAATCCTAATGTACAAAAACGTTGCATAGTGCCCCGAGGTTGCCGGAATGGGAACGGATCGATAATGGGTTGCCGGGTGCTCTAGGTCTTGCGCGGCGCCGGGCGCGACCGCGAATTGTAGCAAACCTGGCGCGCGGCTAAAAATTCAATCGCCGCGAACGCCGCGCTGTCCACCGCGCGGGAAATTGCCGGCCGGCGTCGGCCAGGGTTGAAATCGTTCAAAAGTCGCTGTCTTTTCACTTTGAATGGCTTGCGCGGCGACCGGTATCGAGCAACCATCGCTCGAACTGATCCGCCGGCAACGGCGCGGTATACCAGTAGCCTTGAGCGTAGTCGCAGCCGGCCGCGGCCAGCAAGTCGCGCTGCCGCTCGGTTTCGACGCCTTCGGCGATGACCCGCATGCCTAGCGTGTGCGCCATCGCGATCATCGCCGCGCATAACACGCGGTCGTTCGCATTGCTGTCCAGGTTGCGGACGAAGCTGCGGTCGATTTTCAGGAAATCGATGTCGTAGCGCTTCAGATAGGCGAGCGACGAGTAGCCGGTGCCGAAGTCGTCAATCGCCACCTGGATGCCGGCGTCGCGAAACAGCTGCAGCTTTTCGGCGACGATGGGTTTGCCGCCCAAGGTCAGGCTCTCGGTGATTTCGATCGTGACGCTGTCGCCCGGCAAATCGGCATCGCGCAGAATTTGCAGCCAGTTCTTGTAAAAGGTTTGATCGGTCTGGAACTGCACCGGCGATTTGTTGACGCTGATTTGGAAGTCGGGACTAAAACGTTTCCGCCATTCGCCGACTTGCCGGATCGCGCTGCGGAAAACCCAGTCGCCGATATCCAGGATCAAGCCTTGTTCCTCGGCCAGCGCGATGAAAACATCCGGGCCGATCAGTCCGCGCTGCGGATGTTGCCAACGGATCAGCGCCTCCGCCTTGTGAACCGAGCCGTCGCTCAGGTCGACGATGGGTTGGTAGTGCAGTCTGAATTCGGCGTTGGTCAGGGCCTGGCGCAGGCCGTTGACGATGGTCAGCCGGTTCAGTGCCACCTCGCGCATGTCGGCGGTAAAGTAGCTGTAGCGATTGCGGCCCTGGTGCTTGGCATCGTACATGGCTTGATCCGCGTTCTTGCGCAAGTCGTCGAGCGCCTCGGCGTCGTCCGGATAAAAGGTGATGCCGATGCTGGCCGAAATGTAAAAAACCTCGCCTTCCAAATGAAAACTGGTCGCCAGTTTTTCCAGGATATGTTCGGCGATGCGCGAGGTAGCGCTCGGTGACTCGATGTCTTCAAGAATCACGGTAAACTCGTCGCCTCCCAAGCGCGCGACCGTGTCGGTGGCGCGCACGCTGCCGCTCAGGCGGCGGGCGGCTTCCTGAAGCAATTTATCGCCGATGTCGTGGCCCAGGGTATCGTTGACCTCCTTGAAGTGGTCCAGATCGATAAACATCAACGCCAGCGGAATACCGCTGCGCTGCGATTTCTTGACGGCTTGGCTGAGGTGTTCATGAAACATTCGGCGGTTGGGCAGGCCGGTCAGCGGATCGAAATTGGCCTGGGTCCAGATCAGTTCCTCGGCGCGCTTCTGTTCGGTGATGTCCGAGAACAGCGCGACGCGACGCCGCGGCGCGCCGGTTTCGTCGAAAATCGTATTGATGGTCAGCCATTCGGCAAAGATCTCGCCGTTTTTGCGTTTATTCCAGATTTCGCCTTGCCAGGCTCCGACGGTGTTCAAACGATGCCACATTTCCTGGTAAAAGTCGGCATCGTGGTGGCCGGATTTGAGCATGCGGGGTATTTTGCCGACCACTTCGTCCAGCCGATAGCCGGTCAATTCGGTGAAGGCCGGGTTGATGTTCAGGATGGCTCCATTCGCATCGGTCACCATCATCGCTTCGCCGCTGTTTTGATAGATCAGCGACGCCACCCGCATTTCCTCCTCGTTGCGCTTGCGTTCGGAAATGTCGCGTATGAAGGCGGCAAATTCCTTGCCCTGCGCGGTTTCGGCCACCGTGACGGACAACTCCACCGGAAAATGCCGGCCCTGCCTGTCGATCGCCAGGGTTTCGACACGCTTGTTCAAGCGATTGGCGCCGGATGCGTGAAAATGGCTCACGCCTTGGCGATGTCGCTGCCGGTGACTTGGCGGCACGATGGTTTCCACTAATTTGCGGCCCAGCGCTTGCTCGCGTGGCCATCCGAACAGAATTTCGGCTTGGCGGTTCCAGCCGCTGATGGCGCCGGTGTCATCCATCAGCACGATGGCGTCCAATGCGTTTTCGATGATCGCATCGAGCTTGCGTTGTTTTTCCAGAACCCGGTTTTCGCTGGCCAGCAGCGCCGCCTGATAGGTCAGCTCGGCAATCTTCGCCTGGTGCTGGCGCAATTCGTCCAGTTGTTCGTGAATGATTTGGTTGAGCAGGTCGACGTACTGACCTTCGGTGTGCTTGACCACGTCGTGCTCGCCGACGGTGGCCAGCATATCGCCGCGGCCGTCGACAACGACTAAGTGCCGGACGCCGCGATTCTGCATCAGTTGCACCGCGTCGATGACTAAGTGCTCGGGCGGTACGCTGAGCACCGGGCTGGTCATCGCGTCGCCGACCAGCATGTCGGCGGCTTGGCGGCGGTAGAGACGAACCATGTCGCGTTCGGTCAAGATCCCGACCGGCTTGATGCCGTCGACAATGATTGCGCAACTGGCGCGGCAGGCATGCATCCGAATCGCCGCGTCGCCAACCGTCGCGGTGCGGCGCAGCGATAACACGTTGGTGTCCATGATGCTGGCGATCGTGCGCAGTCCGACGAATTCCTCGATGCCGCTATGTCGGCGGAAATCGGTTTCGGTGACGATGCCGGTGAGCCGGCCGTCGCCGTCGACGACCGCCAGATGGCGAATCGCGTGCTGGATCAACAGATGAACCGCATCCCGGAAATCGGTGTCGGCCGGTGCGGTAATCAGCGGAGCCGCCATGAAATCGCCGACCGGCAACGTCAGGTCGGTGCCGTTGCCGAGCAATTTGACCATGTCGCGTTCGGTGACGATACCGAGCGGCATTTGCCGTTCGCCGACGATCAGCGAACTGATGCGCCGCCGCGCCATCAGGTCGGCGCAATCGGCTAGCGCCGTCTCGGGTGGGACTTGCACGACCTCCCTGGTCATCAATTCGGCAATGGTTTTTCGGTTCATCCTAATCTCGTGGGCTCTCCGCGGTGTCAGGCCCGGCCGAGCCCGGCGCTATTTTAAACCTTCCGCGCCGGATCGGGTTGTCACACAACCTTAAACAAACCTTCATTCCGCTGTCATACAGCCGCTTTAAGCTGGCGTCCGTCACATACAGGACCAGATACAACAGGAAAAACGGGTTTCCAACGCCGTGTGGCGGTCGCGGTCGACGCGCGCGGCAAAGCTGAGGGGGAAGGCCATGAAGCTGATTTATTCGATACACAAATACGACGTTTCGTTATTTACCTGGCTGAACGGAGTCGGTGCGCACGCCAATTTGGTCGGTGTTTGCCGGTCGATCTCCAAGACCGGCGACGGCTTGCTGTATGTGTTGCTGGCGGCCGGCTTGTACTGGGATCAGGGCGGTCACGACGTGTTGTTGCAAGCCCTTTTGCTGGCCTTTTTGCTGGAGCGTCCGATTTATTGGTTGCTCAAAAACGGCTTCAAACGCAACCGGCCGCAGCAGGCGTTGCGCGATTTTCGCAGCACGATCACGCCGTCCGACCAGTTTAGTTTTCCGTCCGGCCATACCTCGGCGGCCTTCATGGTCGCCACGCTGCTCGGTAATTTCCTGCCGGCGCTGATGCCGTTGCTGTACCTGTGGGCGGCGTCGGTGGGGTTCTCGCGGGTGGTGTTGGGCGTGCATTTCCCGACCGATACGTTGATGGGCGCTTTGCTGGGCGTCGCCATCGCGATTTTTAGCTTCAATCAGATCTTATTATGAAAATATTTTACGGGGTGCAGGGGACCGGTAACGGTCATATCACCCGCGCCAGAGTGATGGCCAAGGAACTTTACGCGGCCGGTTTCGAGGTGACTTTTCAATTCAGCGGCCGGCCGGCGGACAAGTATTTCGACATGGACGTGTTCAACGGTTACCAGCTGAAAGACGGCTTGACCTTCAACACGCACAAGGGTCAAGTCAGTTACGTCAAAACCGCGTTGCAAGCCAAGCCGATCCGCTTTGTCAAGGACATCGGCAGCTTGGACTTGAGCGGTTACGATCTGGTGATCAGCGACTTCGAGCCGGTGACGGCCTGGGCCGCCAAACGCCAGCGCAAGCCGGTGTTGGGGATAGGCCACCAGTACGCCTTTGGCCACAAGATTCCAAGGGCCGGCGGCGACCCCATCGCCGAGCAAGTGATGAAATACTTCGCGCCGGCGGACATCGGCGTCGGCCTGCATTGGCATCATTTCGGCCAGCCGATCTTGCCGCCCATCATCGAAACCCCGGCGTTTCCGCAAAGTGTGCAGGCCAACAAGATACTGGTGTATTTGCCGTTTGAAGACCTCGGCGAAGTCATCGCGCTACTGAGTCCGTTCGACAATTATCAATTTCACGTCTACGCGCCGGAGCCGATCGCCAGCGCCTACCCGCATATTCAGTGTAAACCGCTGTCGCGGCATGGCTTTCAAGCCGATTTGTACGACGCCGCCGGCATTATCAGTAATGCCGGCTTCGAGTTGGCCAGCGAATCCTTGCAATTGGGTAAGAAGATATTGGCCAAGCCCTTGCATGCCCAGATGGAGCAGATCTCCAACGCCGCCGCGCTGAAACAACTGGGTTACGGACACACCATGTATAACCTGGACGTGGCGGTGATTGAGGAGTGGTTGCGGCATCCGCACGCGGTGCACGTGACCTATCCGAATGTGGCCAAAATCATCGTCGATTGGCTCAAGGACGGCATGCCGGCGATGGACGCCGAATTCACCGAGCGGGTCTGGGAAAAGGTGGACGTGCTACAGGTCAGTTATTGATCCCGCCCTCAATCGTCGCCGTCGCCGGTGGCGCCGCTTTTTACTTGCTGAGACAACAAGGTTTGCGCGCCGGTCGTGACGATTTCCTCGCCGGCTTGCAGGCCGGCGGTCACGAAATAATCCGGACCGTCCGCCGCGTAATCTAGCAGCGGCCGCGCGCTGAACCGGTCGCCGGCCGATTTGACGAAGACCGTAGCTTGCCCCAAATGCCAGACCACGGCCGAGGCTGGAATCCGCACGCCCACCACGCCGGTTTCCGGCCCGGGCAGCCGGGCGGTGAGCGGCGCGCCGTAGGGCAGGCGGCAGGCCCGGCATAGCATGAAGTAACGGCGGCCCTGGCTGACCGGGTCCACTTGCGGCGCCGGGGCAATGGCTTCGGCGCTCAGTTCGGCCTTACCTTGGGTGTCGGCCTGAATGCGGGCCTTGCCGACCGCAAGATCGGCGGGCGCGTCCGCCGGCAAGGTGATTTGCAACAACTGGGCCTGACCGGCCAGCACTTGCTCGGCTTGCGGATGATTCGGACGGGTAAACCACTCGCTCAGCGTGGCGCCCCAGGTCAGACGGCTGGCGGCCGCGATTGCTTGTTGCTGGTAGCCGCTGGTCGCCAGGCCGGACTTGTCGGCCTGCCAGATCGCTTGTTGCTCCTGGAGACGACGGGTGGAGACGATGTCCTGCCGATGCAGGTCGCGGGTGCGGGCCAGATTGTGGGCCGATTCGTCGAACTTGGCGCGGGCGCTGTCCTGTTGGACTTGCGAGGCCAGAAATTGCTGGCGGATGGCCAACAGCGGCTCCGGATTCAGCACGGTACCGTAGGCCGCGAATTCGGAACGGCGCTGGGCGCTTTCCAGGCGCCGGCTGGCGATGCCGGCCAAGCGTTGGGCGGCCTGGTCCAGTGCCAATTCGGCTTCGGCCGGCGCCGAAGCCGGGGAGGTCTCCGCATCGTCGGCGTCGGGAGCGGCGCCGGCGGCCGGTACGATCAAGGCGGCCAGCAGGCCGGCCGGAATACGGAGATTGCGCATGATGTGATCGAGTGAGTGTCTGGGAAACCGGCCGATTCGACGCCGGCGCATCGCCGAAATTATAAGGGCGCGCGCGGTCGGCACCCTGAATTTTTTGTTGTGTAAAAAAAATAGCCCGTTATGCTGTGGGGCTACCGTTGGGCTTAACAGGATATTGTCATGAGTGAAACGCCAGAAAACTTGAAATACGCGGCCACCCACGAGTGGGCCAAGCTGGAGGATGCCAATCGGGTGCGGGTCGGCATTACCGATTTTGCCCAGTCTGAACTGGGCGACATCGTGTTCATCGGCTTGCCGGAAATCGGCCGGACCGTTGCCCAAGGCGAGCAATGCGCCGTGGTCGAATCGGTCAAAACCGCGTCCGATCTCTACAGCCCGGTCGGCGGTACCGTGGTCGCGATCAACGATAGCGTGGCCGACGCGCCGGAGCAGGTCAACGATGTGCCCTACGCCACATGGTTGTTTTGTGTGGAGGCCGCCGATCCCTCTGAATTGGACGGCCTGCTGGATGCCGCCGCCTACACCGCGCAAATCGAGGCTTAGGAAACGGCATGGCCAATCAAAACGCAAAAGGATTGAAGCGCTTGGTGAATGCCTGCTTCTTCTCGATCGCCGGCTTCAAGGCCACCTGGCAACATGAAGAAGCCTTTCGCCAGGAAGTCGCGTTGTTTCTGGTGACCACGCCGCTGGCGATCTGGCTGGGGCATACCCCGATCGAAAAAGCGTTGCTGATCGGCAGCGTGGTATTGGTGCTGCTGGTGGAGCTGCTGAACTCGGCGGTCGAGGCCGTCGTCGATAGAGTCGGTTTCGAGCACCACGAGTTGTCCGGCCGGGCCAAGGACATCGGCTCGGCAGCGGTGATGCTGTCGCTGATCTGGGCCGCCGCGACCTGGGCCCTGATCTTGTTGTGACGATAAGACCGGCCCGTCCGGTCTTATATCTTTCGCCTTGTACCCGGCGCCAACATCCGGTACCTTAGCGCCCGCCGAAAAACGTTATTACAAGGACAACAATGAGCGCACTTATCTGTGGATCGATGGCCTACGACACCATCATGGTGTTCCACGACCAATTCAAAAATCACATCCTGCCCGAGAAGCTTCATATCCTGAACGTCTCGTTTCTGGTGCCGGCCCTGCGGCGCGAATACGGCGGTTGCGCCGGCAATATCGCCTATAACCTGAACCTGCTGAACGAGGAAGCGCTGATTATGGCCACGGTCGGCCACGATTTCGAACCTTATGCCCAGTGGCTGAGCCAATGCGGTATTTCCAGCCGCTACATCAAGGTGCTGGACGACCATTACACCGGACAGGCGTACATCACCACCGACGTGGAAGACAATCAGATCACCGCCTTCCATCCCGGCGCTATGAATTTTTCCCACCTGAACAGCGTGCCGCTGGCTTCCGAGATCAGTATCGGTATCGTTTCGCCGGACGGCAAGCAAGGCATGCAGGATCACGCCGAGCAATTCGCCGAACTGGGGATTCCGTTTATCTTCGATCCCGGCCAGGGCATGCCGATGTTTAATGGCGAGGAATTGCTGAAATTGATGGATTTGGCCAATTACGCCACCTTCAACGATTACGAGTCCGAGTTGATGCAACAGCGTACCGGCTTGAGTCTGGAGCAGCTGGCCGAGCGGGTCGATGCGTTGGTGGTGACCTTGGGCGGCCATGGCTCGAAAATTTACACGCGCGGCGAAAGCATCGAGATACCGCCGGCCAATCCCAAGCAGGTCCTGGACCCGACCGGTTGCGGCGACGCCTTCCGGGCCGGTTTGTTGTTCGGTCTGATGAACGACTACGATTGGGACGTGACCGGCCGGATCGCCTCGTTGCTGGGCGCGATCAAGATCGAGCACAACGGCACCCAAAACCACACCTTCACACTGGCGGAATTCAAAGCCCGTTACGAACAAACCTTCGGATCGGCGTTTTGAGTTTATCTAAAACCCAAGCCTTGCTGGCCTTGATGGCCCGGCTGCGCGATCCGGACACGGGGTGCGCCTGGGACGTCAAGCAGGATTTTCGCAGCCTGATTCCCTACACGATAGAAGAAGCCTACGAAGTCGCCGACGCGATCGAACGCAACGATTACGACGATCTGCGCGGCGAACTCGGCGATTTGCTGCTGCAAGTGGTGTTTCACTCCCGAATTGCCGAAGAGCGCGGCTTGTTCGATTTCGAGCAAGTCGCCGGCGCGATCGGCGACAAACTGGTGCGCCGCCATCCCCACGTTTTCGCCGACGCCAAGTTCGATAGCGACGAACAGCGCCAGCAAGCCTGGGACGCCGCCAAGGCCGAGGAACGTCTCCAAAAGCGGCCGGCCGACGCGGATGAAAGCGTGTTGGCCGGCGTCGCCCAAAGTCTGCCGGCCTTGGTGCAATGCGAGAAAATTCAAAACCGCGCCGCCAGCCACGGTTTCGACTGGCCGGCCGTCGAACCGGTGTTCGACAAGGTTCGGGAAGAATTGCAAGAAGTCCATGAAGCCTGGCAATCCGGCGATCAAGCCCACATCCACGAGGAAGTCGGCGATTTGCTGCTGGTGGCGGTCAATCTGGCCCGCCATCTGAAAGTCAATCCGGAAATCGCGTTGCGCGAAGCCACCCGCAAATTCACCCGCCGCTTCAATTTCATCGAACGCGAGGTCAAGGCCAGCGGCCGGCAATTGCTGGATTGCGAACTGGCCGAGCTGGACGCGCTGTGGAACGAAGCCAAGCGCCGCTTGCCCACTCAATGAAGCCGCAATCCGGGATTATCGCCGCCGCGCTATTGTGGCTGGGCGCCTGGGCGGTTCAGCCGCTCCGGGCCGAAGTGCTGGGCACCATGTCGGACGACACGGTAGTGCCGCGGGCGCCGATTGAAGCCTCCGGTTCCGACGACCGCAGGATTGTTTACCGGGTCATTTGCACGCCGGAAGACCACGATCTACCGGATTGCGACCAATCCACCGTCGATGCCGGCAACGAGGTGGCTCCGGCTTCGACGAATGCGATTGCGGTGCCCGATTTGCCGGCCGATGCCGAGGACGCCGCCGAAGTAGAAAGCGCGACCGCCGAACCGGTGAAAGCCCACGCCGGAAAACGCGGCAAGTCTAAAAAAGCCGGTAAAAAAACCGCCGCTAAATCCAGCTCTGGCAAGAAACGGCATCGTTAGCCGCCGACTCGGACTTCAGGCCGCCTGGGCGTAGCCGCCGGCGGCGGTTTGCGGTTGCGGCGCGGCATCAAGAAGGCGCTGGCTGTCTTCCAGCCAGTGCACGATGTTCAAGCGGCCGGCCGCGTCCTCGACTAATGCCGTGCAGCTCTCCACCCAGTCGCCGCAATTGGCGTAAGTCTTGCCGAATTCCATATCGCTGATGTCGGCGTGGTGAATGTGGCCGCAGATGATGCCGTCCACCTTGCGCTTTTGGGCTTCCAGACTGAGGATGTGCTGGTAGTTGTCCATGAACGCGACGATATTCTTGACCTTGTGCTTCAAATACGCCGACAGCGACCAGTACTTGTAGCCCAAGCGGGCGCGGATCGCGTTGAACCAGCGGTTGATGTACAGCAACACTTCGTAAGCCTCGCCGCCGATGTAGGCCAAGCTTTTATTGTGGCAGACAATGCTGTCGAATTCGTCGCCGTGCAACACCAGAAAACGCCGGCCGTCCTGGGTCTTATGCACCGCGTTGAGTTGAATGTCGATGCCGTTGAAATGGGTGCCGGCGTGCTTGCGGAACATTTCGTCGTGGTTGCCGGGAATGTAGATGACCCGGGTGCCGGCCTTGGCTTTTTTGATGATGCGCTGCACGATGTCGTTATGCAGCGCCGGCCAGTAAAAGCCGCTGCGAAATTTCCAGCAATCGATGATGTCGCCGACCAGATACAGGTAGTCGGATTCGCTGTTGTCCAGAAAGTCCCGTAAATACTCGGCCTTGCAACCCTTGGTGCCGAGATGGGTATCGGAAATCCAGATCGAACGATAGTGCAATTTCATGGCACGCTCACCATAGCAGTTTGACATGGGTTCAGCATAAATCCGCTATATGACAGCTCGGTAAAGCTTGCGTGACAATTCGGTTAAGGTTATTTGGGCGGTCGATTTCGGTGTAGTGGGCTATGCTTTTTGGCGTGGCGCCAAGCCGGATCGCCTCCGCGATCGGCAGGGTCGTCTTTATCCGGATCGTCATCGTATCAGCCGAACCCGCGGAGTAGTCATGAGTACCGAATTCAACCTGTCAGACACCGAACTGCGCCAGATCGACGCTTACTGGCGCGCCTGCAATTACCTGGCCGCGGGGATGATTTACCTGCGCGATAATCCCTTGCTGCGCGAGCCGCTCAGACCCGAGCACATCAAGCGCCGTCTGCTCGGCCATTGGGGTTCCAGCCCCGGCTTGAGCTTTGCCTACGTGCATTTGAATCGGTTGATCAGGCAATACGACCAAAGCGTGTTGTTCATCGCCGGTCCCGGCCACGGCGCGCCGGGCGTGTTGGCGCCGGTTTACCTGGAAGGCACCTACAGCGAGATCTATCCGAACAAGGGCGAAGACGAAGAAGGCATGCGCCAGTTTTTCAAGGAATTCTCGTTTCCGGGCGGCATCGGCAGCCATTGCACGCCGGAAACGCCGGGCTCGATTCACGAGGGCGGCGAACTGGGCTACAGCATCTCCCACGCCTTCGGCGCGGCTTACGATAATCCGGATCTGCTGGTTGCGGCGGTGGTCGGCGACGGCGAAGCCGAGACCGCCGCGTTGGCGACCTCCTGGCATTCCAACAAATTCCTGAATCCGGCTCGCGACGGCGCGGTGCTGCCCATCCTGCATTTGAACGGCTACAAGATCAACAACCCGACCTTGCTGTCGCGCATCTCGCATCAAGAACTGGAAGATCTGTTCAAGGGTTATGGCTGGACCCCGTATTTCGTCGAAGGCGACGATCCGCTGACGATGCACCGGAAAATGGCCGAGACCCTGGAAACCTGCTTGCTGGCCATCCGCCGGATTCAACAAGACGCTCGCGGCGGCGGCGAAGTCGCGCGGCCGCGCTGGCCGATGATCGTGTTGCGCTCGCCCAAGGGCTGGACCGGTCCCAAATTGGTCGGCAACCGCAAAGTCGAAGGCTTCTGGCGCGCCCATCAGGTGCCGATGGCTGAAGTCCGGGAAAAGCCGGAACAGTTGGCGCAATTGGAGCAGTGGCTCAGAAGCTATAAACCCGAGGAATTGTTCGACGCTAACGGCGGCTTGATCCCGGAATTAAAAGCGCTGGCACCGAAAGGCCAGCGGCGGATGAGCGCGACGCCGCATGCCAACGGCGGGGTATTACGGCGGGCGTTGCGGATGCCGGATTTTCGGGATTACGCGGCGGCCTTGCCCGGCCCCGGCAAGATCACCGCCGAGAACACCCGGCCGCTCGGCCAGTTTCTGCGCGACATCATGGCCAACAATCCGCATAACTTCCGGGTGTTCGGCCCGGACGAAAACTCGTCCAACAAACTGGATGCGATCTACGCCGCCAGCAAGAAAACGTGGTTGGCCGACTATTTGCCGGAAGATGCCGACGGCGGCGAACTGTCGCCGGATGGCAGAGTAATGGAAATGCTGTCCGAGCATACGTTGGAAGGCTGGCTGGAAGGCTATTTGCTGACCGGCCGCCACGGCTTTTTCTCGACTTACGAAGCCTTCGTCCACGTCATCGATTCGATGTTCAACCAGCACGCCAAATGGCTGGCGATGATGAAGGCGGTGTCCTGGCGGGCGCCGGTGTCGTCGCTGAATCTGTTGATTACCTCCACGGTCTGGCGCCAGGACCATAACGGTTTCACTCACCAGGACCCCGGCTTTCTGGACGTCGTCGTCAACAAGAGCCCGGAAATCACCCGAATCTACCTGCCGCCGGACGTCAATTGCCTGTTGTCGGTCGCCAACCATTGCCTGAACAGCACCAACTACATTAACGTCATCGTCTGCGACAAGCAAAAACACTTGCAATACCTGGACATGGATGCCGCGATCAAGCATTGCACCAAGGGCATCGGCATCTGGGAATGGGCCAGCAACGACAACGGCAGCGAGCCGGACGCGGTGCTGGCCAGCGCCGGCGACATTCCAACCAAGGAAGCCCTGGCGGCGGTGGTTCTACTGCGCGAGCATTTCCCGGACCTGAAAATCCGCTTCGTCAACGTCGTCGATCTGTACAAACTGACGCCGGCCGCCGAGCATCCGCACGGCTTGAGCGACAAGGACTTCGACAGTCTGTTTACCGTCGACAAGCCGGTGATCTTCAACTTCCACGGCTACCCGTGGTTGATCCACCGCCTGACCTACCGCCGTACCAACCACAAAAACCTGCACGTGCGCGGCTACAAGGAAAAAGGTAGCATCAACACGCCGCTGGAATTGGCGATCCAAAACGAAATCGACCGCTTCAGCCTGGCCATCGACGTCATCGACCGTATCCCCGCGCTCCGAGTCGCCGGCGCCCACGTCAAGGAAAAACTCCGTGATCGCCAGATCGAATGCCGCAACTACGCCTACGAAAACGGCGTGGATTTGCCGGAAGCGGACAACTGGCTGTGGCCGTGATGGTTAGGTCGGCTTAACCGCACCCTGGTCCCGACCCGCGCAGGCGGGGCGGGCCAGGGTACAATTTCAGGCGTGGCGGAGGCGACCCGGGCCGTTGCCGAGGAAGACGGCATTTTTCCGCGTTTTTCGCCGAGACGTTCCCCGCCCGAAAAGGCAGCATCACACTGTGTTCCGATCCGCGTTCGCGGTCTTCACCCTCCTTCGTCGCCTCCTTTCCCATCGGTATGGGTTTGCGAACTCATCGCTTTCTCAAATCAAACATCGGTGAAGCCGATTCGAGGAGTGGTGATGGCCCGCCAATGGGAGG
>NZ_JBYMAP010000010.1:0-34404 GCF_057766305.1 Methylomonas sp. BG-2
CGCATTCCGCCCAACCCGAGCCAGGCCATCGGCATTCGGACCATTGCCGAGTTCGTCGAAAATCAAGCGCACTTCGAAGCGCTACGCGGCATGGGCATCAATGCGGCCAGGCTTGAGACATCGCACCGCCGCTGAATTCGGCGCATCCCGGCTTACTCGGTCCGCAGCGCCTGTAACGGATTCAGGCGCGCGGCCCGGATCGCCGGTACCACGCCGGCGGCGATGCCTATCGCCAGCGATAAAAAAAACGCCGAGCTCAGATAAGCCCAGGCCAATTCCACCGGCAAACCCGGCAACAGCGCCCGCACCGCCAGCACCACGCCGACGCCGACCGCGATGCCGCCCAAGCCGCCGCTCATGCTCAACAGCAAGGCTTCGCTGAGAAATACCCGGAATACCGTGCGCCGTTCGGCGCCGATGGCGCGCAACAAACCAATCTCGCCGACTCGCTCCGAAACCGCGATGGTCATGATCGTCAAAATACCCACCGAGCCGACCAGCAGCGAAATTCCGCCCAGCGCGCCAACCGCCATGGTCAGCACGCCCAGCACCGAGTCCATTTTTTCCAGCATCTGGTTTTGGCTGACCAGCGTGAAATCCTCGCTGCCGTGCCGTGCGATCAACCGGCGTTTGATCGCTTGTTCCACCGTCGCCACGCTCGCCTCGCTGCTATACAAAAGATCGATCTCCATCAGGCTTTGCCGGTCGAACATTTCCATCGCCTTGTCGGCGGCAATGAACACGGTGTCGTCCAGATCAAAGCCCAGCATCTGCCCCTTGGACTCCATGACGCCGACGATCCGAAAGCGGTCGTTGCCGATCCGCAACCGTTGGCCGAGCGGACTGCTTCGGCCGTACAATTCGCGATAGACCTTGCTGCCCAGCACCGCGAAAGCCCGCGAGGCATGGTCGGCGGTATCGGGTAGAAAGCGGCCGCTGGCAACGCCGAGTTGCCAGACTTGCGGTAAGGCCGCGCCAACGCCGAACACATTGGCGCGGCGCTGGCGATTGCCGGCCTCGATCCGGGCGTTGCCTTGGACCAACGGCATGGCCGCGACCACGTTGTCCAACCGGCCCAAGCTGACCGCATCGGCCACCGACAACGGCCGCACCGTGCTGATCGTCGCGCCGGACAAGCCGAAGGTAGTGGTTTTGCCCGGATACACCGCCAGCAAATGGGTGCCGAACTGGGTAAACTCCGCCAACACGAAACGGTGTATGCCTTGGCCGATCGCGGTCAGAATCACGACCGCGGCGATGCCGATGATCAGGCCCAGCGCGGTCAGCAAGGAGCGTTGCTTATGGCTGAACACGCTGGTCCAGGCCAGCGTCAAAATGTCGAGCCAGCGCATGACTAGCGCCGCCCCAAGGCCGTCACCGGGTTCAAACCGGCCGCCTTGCGGGCCGGCAATACACCGAAACCCAGGCCGGTCGCCAGTGCTACCGTCAGCGAAGCCGTCCAGGCCCAAGCCGGCAAATGCAGCGGAAAATTAGGATACCACCAGCCCAACGCGGCGATGCCGGCACTGCCCAATAGATTGCCGAGTACCGCGCCGGCCAACGATAGCAACGCGGCTTCGGTCAAAAACAGCGCTTGCAGCTCGGCGCGTCTGGCCCCCAAGGCCTTCAGCAGGCCGATTTCGGCGGTACGCTGGCTGACGCTGACCAGCATCACGTTCATCACCAGCACGCCGGCCACCGCCAGACTGACCGCGGCGATGCCGGCCACGGTATACGTCAGCGCGCTAAGAATCTTGTCGAAGGTGTTGACCACGCTGTCCTGGGTAATCACGGTAATGTCGTCCTCGCCCTCGTGGCGTAGTTGGATAATGCGGCGCACTTGGTCCACGGCTCGATACATCGCCGCCTCGCTGTGCGCCTCGATCAGAATTCGGAACAGGGAGTGGCTATCGAACAGGGCCTGCGCCGAGGCTACCGGCACGATGACTAGTTCGTCGAAGCCGGTGCCTATCGACTGGCCTTCCTCGGCCAGCACGCCGACCACCCGGAAGCGGCGGTCGTTGACCCTCAGCCATTCGCCGACCGCTCGGCGTTGCCCGAACAAGTCCTCGCGGATTTTTTTGCCGATCACGCAGACCGACAGCTCCCGCCCGGCGGCGGCTTCGGGCAGAAACCGGCCCTGAGCGACCGTTAAATGGCGCACCCGCAGCAAGGCATGGGTCGAACCCATGATATTGGTTTCCCGCTCCAAGCCGGCTACCGATACCGGCGCCGAGCCGATATTGACCGGCGCGATCGCGGCGATGTCGCGGCTGCGATACAGCGCTTCGGCGTCGTCCAGCGTCAGATCGCGCGGCGTCTCGCCGAGCAGAGGCGGGTGGCCGCCGGTGGTTTCGCTACGGCCCGGCAATACAATCAACAAGTGGGTGCCCAGCGACTCGAATTCGTTGACGACATGCGCGCGGGCGCTGTCGCCTAACGCGGTCAGGATATTCACCGATGCCACGCCGATACTCATCGCCAGCACAATCAAACCGGCCCGTAACGCTTGGGCGGCGATGGTCTTGCCGGCTTGGCGCAGGGTGTCTTGCAACAGCATGGGTTGACTCCGAATGAAGCGCAAATTCGAAAACCGAGGTCGGTAGTCGCCATTCTCGCGGTAAATGCCGTCCGCGTACACCGCTAATCTGAATCGGCCCGTCGGCGCGCCGCCAAAACCGGGTAAACTAAGCCTTTGTCCGTTCGCCCGACCGTGTCCAAATCCACTTCGCCGCCGGCCGCCCGGCTTGTTTCCAGCGCCGCGCGCCGTCGGCAGACCTTGGGTTTGCTGGATATGATCGCCGCCTGTTTATTGTTCTCGTTGATGAACGCCGGGGTTTACGCCAGTCAGCGCCTGGACCCCGGCCTGCCGGCGGTGATGGCCAGCTTCATTCGGATCTTGTGCAATTTGACCATATTGATCGTTCCCGCATTCACCGGCCGGCGCATGCGGACTTTGCTGGGCGACGGCCGGCCGTCGCTATGGTTGCGCGGCTTGTTCGGCGCCAGCGCGCTGATGCTGTCGTTCAGTTCCATCGCCCGGATCGGTCCCGGCGAAAGTACGTTTCTGACCTCCAGCAGCGGCGTGTTCGTCGCCTTGCTCAGCCCCTTCCTGCTGGCGCAGAAAAACTCGCTGGCGGTCTGGCTGGCTATCGTCGGCGCCTTTAGCGGCGTCGGTCTGTTGTTCGACTTCCGGCAAAGCGGCAATTTACTTGGTCAGGCCACCGCGCTCGGCGCCGGCTTGCTGTCGGCCCTGGCCTATTTGATGCTGGCGCGGGCCGGACGCAGTAACCCGGCGACCACGGTGATCTTTTATTTTTGCTTGGCGGCGCTGATTCTGCACGCCGCCTATTTCGCGGTGTTCGGTTTCCGCTGGCCGGCCAGTCCGCAGAGTTGGGGCTTGCTGATCGTGGTCGGCCTGCTCGGCAGCGGCGCCCAACACTATCTCACCCGCGCCTACCAATCGGCACCGGCCGCCCTGGTCAGCTCGGTCGGTTATCTGACGCCGGTGCTGAGTTTGACCTGGGGCGCGATCTTCTTCGCCCAAATCCCCGGCTCAACCGCGCTAATCGGCGCGGTATTGATTTTATTGTTTGGCGTGTTGTTGCCGTTCTTGCGTTAGTGGTTGAGGTGATAACAATTCGAGATGATTTTTTACACACTTCAAACGCTGAAATTCATGGAAACGGAGCGAAAGCGGAGTGATGAATTTTAGTACCCGATAGGTGTAGCGCCGGGCGGGTTTTCGCAGATAACCTGCAGGGCTTGCGACACGCCGTTAAGTCATGCGAGAGCCGGTGTTTCGCCCCCTGGTTGGGTCGAAACGAGGTGACGCGGACGCATCGGGGCCGCCGAAGGCCATCACCGTGACGGTGGAGTCCTGATTTTCGCCCCATGGATGGGCGAAAATCTTTACGGACGGAAGCCGTCACTCGCCGGACTATTTACTAGTGCCGTTCATTCGGCGCCGGTATGCCGAAGGAGCCTTGAAATGGGTATGCCTTGTCCGGTTTACCGCTCCAGCCATTCGGCAAACTTTCCAAAAATAAAATGGCTGCCGCGCATCGAAAGATGGTCGTCGTCGTAAAAATAAGACATATCCTCTTGCATGCCGCCGCAAGAAATATCGTTACACAAATATTGATAGGCCGAGAACACCTTCACTTGGTGTTTGGTCGAGCTGACAATGGAGTCCACCGCTTTGCGATAATTGGCATTGCGTTTGTCGAACGAGGTTCTGGATACACTGCACTCCGGGCGATCTTTCGAGCTGATATGAAACGGCCGCTCGTCGACGCAATTTTTAGCTTTGACGCCAATTTCCGGCACGTCTTCGATAAACACGACTTCTTTTCCGAGTTTTAGGATCGGATTAATCGAATCCAAATAACCGTCGATAAACTTGTGATAATTCGCCACCAATACATCGTCGGGGCCATTGATAATCCGATAGGCATTTTTGGTTTCGGTGTTGCCGTAGCCGGAACCTTCGATATACATCGCGCCCCGGGTCGCGAACGCAATCCGCTGTATCGACGGAAAATCCCGCAACAGCTTCAGTACGATCGGCATGATGACCTTGCAACGCGCCGATTTTTCCTCGTACTGCTCGGTCGGATTGATCGTGACCAAGTCGATAAACGGCAGACAGCCGTTCACCGCCACCAGCGCCAGGTCGTCGGCGCCATGCGAAATGGAATCGTAGACAAACTGCGCGGCGTGGCTGTCGCCGACCACCAAGGTTTTCGGCGTGGCGCTGGTAAATCGACAGATCAGGTAATTGTAATTGGCCCCCAACTCGGCGCGGCATCGATCGTCAACCCAATCTTCCGGCGTATTGAACAGCACGGTGCCGTTCACGTCGGCGAACATCTGAGTTTTGCTGAGCGCGTCGGCATCCCGGAACTCCAGGCCGTTTTTCAGATACAACTGGTAGCCGACGTTACCGATACCCAGCATCAGCAGCAATAAGGTCAAGGTCTTGGCGCTACTGTGCTTGCCCAGGCGTATCGGTTTCTCGACCAAGGCGTAAGTCAACCACGCTAACACCACCGTCAACAGCACCGCGGCAATTCGGATGTCGGCACTCGGCTCCTCGGTTTGAATGATGTGGGCGAAGGACAGCAAGGGCCAATGCCACAGATACAGCGGAAAGCTGATCAGTCCGACCCAAACGGCCAGCCGGTTAGACAACAGTTTGCGGTTGACCCAGGCATTCGGTCCGGCCGATATGATTAATACCGCGCCGAGCATAGGCAACACCGCCCATTTGCCGGGAAAGTCGGAGTCCTTGTTGATGACGCTGAACCCGTAAATCAACAGCGCGATACCCAGGAACGACAACACGTTCGCCAGGGTCCTGCCGTCCACCGGCTGGCCTTCCCGATAAACGGCGGCCACCAGCCAACCGTCCAGCTTATGCCGAGCCGATGCGAAGGCGTGCTTTCGGTACAACGCCGTCCAGGCCAGCAAACTGCCGCATTGCAGTTCCCAAAATCGAGTTTGCGGCGAATAAAACGTGGCGACCGAATCGTTCAGCACGCCGCGAACATTCAAGTAAAACGAGACGATGGCGACGATTACCGTCACCGTGAACAAATTGAAGTTTTTCCGCCACGCCAGCCACAGCAACAACGGCCAGACGATATAAAACTGTTCCTCGATACCCAAGCTCCACAAATGCAGCAAGGGCTTGGTTTCTGCGGAGCTGTCGAAATACCCGGCCTCGTTCCACAGTACCAGATTGGACACGAAGCCGGCTCCGGCAGCGATATGCTTGCCCAACTGTTTGTACTCATCGGCAAACAGCGCGAACCAGCCGAACGCGAAACTGGCGGCCAATACCAAGATCAGCGCCGGAAAGATGCGTTTGATCCGACGGATATAGAACTCGCTAAAACTAAAGGTGCCCTTTTCCAGATTCTGAAAAACGATCGTGGAAATCAAATAGCCGGAGATGACAAAAAAAATATCGACACCGATGAAGCCGCCTTTTAAACCGTTCGGAAAGGCATGAAACGCAACGACCGACAGCACCGCGATTGCGCGCAAGCCATCGATATCCGGGCGATATTTCGGGTGGGACAGACTGGGATTTAAGACGTGAGACTGGATAGAGGTCATGAGACTCCCGACGCGCTAAAGTGGCATAGGTTCGACTTCTAGCCTGCACTGGGGTGACTGATGGGGCAAAGTAGAACGGATGTGGGCGAGTCGTATAATCTGCAAGCATTGCTCCCCGGCCCGGTAATAAGACAGCAGAATGACAACTCCGGCGCCGATCATATTGCTTCGCGGCGGCTTCGTCAATTGGCCGCTCCAGGCCTGCAAACCTCGGACGGGAACCAAAAATACGTGCCGGCGGGACTATCGAAATCGGCCGCCTTCGCTGCCGGCCCCACTCGTGCAAGCTGTCCCATCTCAAGCTCACCCCCTAGCGCGCCAACCCTAAGCCCATCGATGTAAACGACGTTCCGCGGCATGTGACGCCGTGCCAACCCTTGCTGATTTCGCGCCGGCAAAAATTGATCCGATTGAACTTATTGCTCACCAATTCGAATTCACAGGCGTTAACGAGACCGACGTGCGCCGCGGATTTTCGGTTTAGCCCAGCGCCGACCGGATCACTCGAGCTCGGAACCCAATGAACTTTAACCCTGGATAAGAAAGATCGAATATGAAAATCGTGAATTTGGCTGTACTGATGGTGTTATTGGCGGCTTCGGACGCAACCTTGGCCGCCGGCGGCGGTAACGGCGGTAACGGCGGTGGTGGAAATGGCGGGAACGGAGGCGGTGGTGGCAATGGCGGCGGCACCGTGGACGACAACCCCTCCGCATCAGACCTTTACGTGCTGCAATACGGCGCGGAAAAACAGAACGATGCCGACACACCGGAAATCACCGAAACCGAGCTGGAGACGATAAAAGTCACGCCGCCGCCGGTGGAGACGCCGGTTGATAGCGCAACCGGCAATCAATTATTGAATGCCTGGCTGGCGCCCAACAGCGGCATCGTCGCGCAAAACGTCAGCTATATCGGCAAGGGCGACCAATCGCGGATCTATGCCGCCAGCGAATTCAGCAGCGTGGTCAATGCCAACGGGATTGTACTGACCACCGGTATGGCCAATTTCGCCAATTCCAACACATCCAGCGGGGCGACCGGCGTGACCGGAACCGGTGCAAGCTACGAGGTCTCCAAGCTCAGCAAACAAATGACCTACGATGCCAATGCGCTGAAGTTCGACTTTACCCTGGACCCTTCGGCGGCGGGCGCCAACGGCGTCACCACCCAGTTCGTGTTTGCCTCCGAGGAATATCCGGAATGGACCGGCATCTTTCGCGACGGATTTGCGTTGGTCGTCGACGGCATCAATTACGCGCACTTCGATGCCTCGAATTTCGTCGTGCTGGACAATTGCAGCAGCAACGGCGTTTATCCGTGTACCGACACCTTCCAAAACGACAATGGTTTTTTGACGCCCAACGCCGGCGCCACCGCCGTTCCGTTCGAGTTCGACGGTTATACGGCGGTCTTGACCGTCCATGCCTTGCTGAATCCCGCCCTGACCAAACACAGTCTGGAGGCCGTCATCGCCGATTCCAACGATCCGCTTTGGGATAGCGCGGTTTTCCTGACAGGCCTGCGCGCAGGCACCGTGCCCGGCATATTCCAGGCCGACGTGCCGACCGCGGTACCGGTGCCGGCATCGCTGGGATTGTTTGCTTCCGGATTGGCGCTGGTAGGCGGATTGCGGCGCAAGCGCTAGTCGAAAGGACTGCCTGCTCCGGTCGAGAAGATACGGGGCAGGCCCGCATTTGCCGTAACCCTGTCTAATCGTTCCCACGCTCCAGCGTGGGAACGCGTTGGGCACCGCTCCAGCGGCGCCTACCCGGACGCCAGAGCGTCCGTCACTGCGTTACCACGCGGAGCGTGGGAACGATGAAACCAAGTAGCATCGATGAGTCTAATCATTCCCACGCTCCGGCGTGGGAATGCGTTGGGCACCGCTCCAGCGGCGCCTACCCGGACGCCGGAGCGTCCGCCACTGCGTTACCACGCGGAGCGTGGGAACGATGAATGAAATGGGTAGCCGTTGTAGCTAGGCTTCGGCGCCCTGAATGTTCGTGAGCCTTACTAGCCCAATTTCTGATCGTTCCCACGCTCCAGCGTGGGAACACGTTGGGCACCGCTCCAGCGGTGCCTACCCGGACGCCGGAGCGTCCGCCACTACGCTACCACGCCAAGCGTGGGAACGATGAATTTTGCCTTTCTCCCTTTTACCTTGTACCTATTTTTTCACTCCCACTCAATCGTCGCCGGCGGCTTACCCGAAATATCGTAAGTCACCCGCGAAATCCCCGGCACTTCGTTGATGATGCGACGGGAAACCAAGTCCAGGAAGTCGTACGGCAGGTGCGCCCAGCGGGCGGTCATGAAGTCGATGGTTTCCACCGCGCGTAGCGCGACGACATAGTCGTATTTGCGGCCGTCGCCCATCACGCCGACCGACTTGACCGGCAGGAACACCGCGAAGGCTTGGCTGACTTGGTTGTATAAATCGTGACGGTACAATTCTTCGATGAAGATCGCGTCGGCCTTGCGCAGCAAGTCGGCATAGGACTTTTTGACTTCGCCGAGGATGCGCACACCCAGGCCGGGACCGGGGAAGGGGTGGCGGTAGATCATGTCGGCCGGCAGGCCCAGTTCCAGGCCGAGTTTGCGCACTTCATCCTTAAACAATTCGCGCAGCGGTTCGACCAGTTTCAGCTTCATGTTTTCCGGCAGGCCGCCGACGTTGTGATGCGATTTAATCAAATGCGCCTTGCCGCTTTTGGCGCCGGCCGATTCGATCACGTCCGGGTAGATGGTACCCTGTGCCAACCATTTGGCGTCTGTGAGTTTGCCGGCTTCCTCGTCGAAAATTTCGACGAACAGGCCGCCGATGATTTTGCGTTTTTGCTCCGGGTCGTTGACGCCGGACAGCGCGGCCATGTAGCGGGCTTCGGCATCCACGCGAATCACTTTAATACCCATGTGTTCGGCGAACATCGCCATCACCTGGTCGCCCTCGTGCAGGCGCAGCAGGCCGGTATCGACGAAGACGCAGGTCAGTTGCTCGCCTATCGCCCGGTGCAACAGGGCCGCGACCACCGAGGAATCGACGCCGCCGGACAAGCCCAGTATCACCTGGTCGCCGCCGACTTTTTCCCGCACCGCGCTGATGCTGTCTTCGATGATGTTGCTGGCGTTCCACAGCGCCGCGCAGCCGCAAATCTCCAACGCGAAGCGGCCGAGGATGCGCCCGCCTTGTTTGGTATGGGTGACTTCCGGGTGGAATTGCAGCGCGTAGAAATTGCGGTCTTCGTCGGCGATGCCGGCAATTGGCGCGCCGTCCGAGCTGGCGATCAGTTTAAAGCCTGCCGGCAGTTCGACGACGCGGTCGCCGTGGCTCATCCACACGTCCAATAGCCCAAAGCCTTCCGGCGAGACGTGGTCTTCGATGTCCTTCAACAGTTTGGAGTGGCCGCGGGCACGGATTTGGGCGTAGCCGAATTCGCGGTGGTCGGAGGATTCGACCTTGCCGCCCAATTGCTCGGCCATGGTCTGCATGCCGTAGCAAATCCCCAATACCGGCACGCCCAGTTCGAACACGGCTTGCGGCGCGCGGGGGGTGTCGCTGCTGGTCACGGTTTCCGGGCCGCCGGACAGGATGACTCCCTTGGCACCGAAGTTTTTGACTTCGTCGTCCGAGCTGTCGCACGAGTAAATCTCGCAATACACGCCAATCTCGCGGATGCGGCGGGCGATCAGTTGGGTGTATTGCGAGCCGAAGTCGAGGATCAGGATTTTGTCGGCGTGGATGTTGGATGCGGGAGTCGTCACGGGAACACCTTAGAAGTAACGGAAGCGGCTGGGGCTTTAATCTAGCCCAAGCCGCCGGAAATAACAGGAATTCGGCGCGGCCTAGAGCACGCGATGCTCGCGGTACAGCCGGTCCAGCAGGGTTTTGCTGTCGGCGACCGGCTGGTTCAGCCCGCGCTCGGCGATGCTGCGTTGCAGTTTTTTCAAAAAACGCAGATAGGGCGCGGCCCGCATGAAGTGGCGCAGGTTGGTATGGCCGCGCACAATGCCGGCTATCCGCTCGGCGTTACCGTTCAGGCTGGCTTGGTCAGTTCGGGCTTCGGCGGGCTTGAAGAACATGGTCAGATTGCCGCCGTCTTCCGACAAGCGGTATTCAATCGCGGTCAAGCCGACTTTCTCGCCCATGCGCCGCAGGGTGTCGGCATTGAAATTGAACAGATGCGCTTCGTGAAAGCTGCTGGCCGGCGACTGGCAAACCGCTTCGACATTGGGCACTTCGACAACCAGAATGCCGTCGGCCTTGAGCAGCCCGCGCAGGCGACCAAGCACCGCGCTCGGGTCTTCGGTGTGCTCCAGCACGTGCCAGATCGTGACCAGATCGAAGCTGGCGTCGTCGAGCGCGGCATCCTGGATGAAGCCGATTTGCAGGTTCAAGCCGTATTGGGCGGCGGAATATTCGCCATAGCCCTTATTGGGTTCGATGCCGTGCAGTTCGTGGCCCAGCGACTGGATCAGGTAGGCGAATTCGCCGCCGCCGGTGCCGACATCCAACACCCGCCGACGTTGCTGTAGCAGATGTTTGATCTTGGCGTGGCGTTCCAACGCCACCCGCCCTGCGCGCAGAATGTGTTTGGCTTTAGGCGCATAGGTTTGTTTATAGGCCAGACGGTAGTCGTCGGCATAAAACTGGCGCGGATCGTGCGGAAACGGGTCGCTCCACACCAGACCGCAATCCTTGCAGATCACGGTACGCAGCGTGGCGCCGCTACGGGAACGGTTGGACAGTACCTCGACATGGCGGCCGCCGCACAGATTGCAGGGCATGGAGGATTCGAGTTCGGTTGCTTGCATGCTGATTTCCGGAAACCCGCCGTCGCCGGTCGGCGACGGCCAGGGAGCGGACCGGAACGGTCCGGATTAGTTCATGTGGTAGTTGGGCGCTTCCTTGGTGATCGTCACGTCGTGGACGTGGCTCTCGCGCATCCCGGCGCTGGTGACTCTGACAAACTGGGCATTGTTGTGCATTTCTTCTATCGTGCTGTTACCGGTATAGCCCATCGCGGAACGCACGCCGCCCAGCAACTGATGGACAATCGCCAATACCGAGCCTTTGTAAGGCACCCGGCCTTCTATGCCTTCCGGCACCAGTTTTTCGACCTGCTCGGTGTCTTCCTGAAAATAGCGGTCGCTGGAGCCTTGCTGCTGCGACATCGCCCCCAACGAGCCCATGCCCCGATAGGATTTGTAGGAACGACCCTGGAACAACTCGACTTCGCCCGGCGCTTCCTCGGTACCGGCGAACAAGCCGCCCAGCATCACCGCGTGGGCGCCGGCCGCCAGCGCCTTGGAGACATCGCCGGAATAGCGAATGCCGCCGTCGGCAATCAGCGGCACGCCGCTGCCTTTCAGCGCGTCGGCGACATTGCTGACCGCAGTGATTTGCGGCACGCCGACGCCAGCGACGATACGAGTGGTGCAGATCGAGCCGGGGCCGATGCCGACCTTGACGCCGTCGGCACCGGCCTCGACCAGCGCCTTGGCCGCCGCCGCCGTGGCGATGTTGCCACCGATGACCTGGACTTGCGGAAAGTTTTGCTTGACCCAGCGCACCTTGTCCAGCACGCCTTGCGAATGGCCGTGAGCGGTATCGACGATGATCACGTCCACGCCGGCCTCGACCAGCGCGCCGACCCTCTCGGCGGTGTCGGCGCCGGTACCGACCGCCGCGCCGACGATCAGCCGTTCCTGTTCGTCCTTGCAGGCTTGCGGATTGTCCTTGGCTTTTTGGATGTCCTTGACGGTAATCATGCCGCGCAAATGAAAGGCGTCGTTGACGACCAGGACTTTCTCGATGCGGTGGGTGTGCAGCTTTTCGATGACTTCCCGGTGGCTGAAGAATTCGCGGACAGTGACCAGCTTGTCCTTCGGGGTCATGATCTGACTGATCGCCACGTCAAGGCGGGTTTCGAAACGTAAATCGCGGCTGGTAACGATGCCGACCAGTTCTTCGCCGTCAACGACCGGTACCCCGGAAATGTTCTTGGCGCGGGTCAGTTCCAGCACTTCGCGAACCGTGACGTTGGGGGATACCGTGATCGGGTCCTTGATCACGCCGCTTTCGTATTTTTTGACGCGCCGCACTTCACCGGCCTGCTGGTCTATGGTCATGTTTTTGTGGATGATGCCGATGCCGCCTTCCTGGGCGATTGCGATCGCCAGACGGGCCTCGGTGACGGTATCCATCGCCGCCGAGACCAGCGGGATGTTCAGGGTGATTTTGCGGGTCAGCCGGGTTTGCAGTTCGACTTCGCGCGGCAAGACGGAAGAGTGGGCCGGTACCAATAAAACGTCATCGAAGGTGAGCGCTTCCTGAATAATTTGCATGATCACACCTGGGGCTAAACTTTAATAAGCCCGCCATTGTACAACCTAAGCGCCAATCCTAAAAATCGGAAATAGTCAACGGGATTGGTCCGCGTCAATCGTTTTTTCGGGCCAATTCGGCGACAATGCGCTGATACTCCTCGGGTTTTGGCCGATGCAGATACACGCCCAGCACGGCCATCAGGCTGAAAATATAGAGCGTGTTGTAGTCGTCGCCGATCAGAAACATCCCGAAACCGAACAGGCCGACCCATTCGATCAGCCCCTGGGTGACCAAAATCGTCATCAAATAGCGGGCCGCCGCCGGTTTGGGGCCGGGCATGGTCTGGTTCAGGCGCAGCAGGATGTGGCGCAACAGATTGGTCAGTGGAAACAGCACGATCGCGATGCCGTACAGCACGCTACGGATCAGCTCGCGCTGGTCGGCCGGCCAGGCCTGCTGAAACTGGTTTGGCCAGAAGTGGCAAAGCGCGTTGTAAGCCAGCAGCAGCGCCAGCATCGCCGCGCAGATCAATTTGTGAGCCGTCAGACGGTCTTGAGCATTGAGCCGATCCGGGGTCTGCATCATGGGTTCCTTGGCGGGCGGTTG
Organism: Methylomonas sp. BG-2; assembly: GCF_057766305.1. Taxonomy (NCBI): domain Bacteria; kingdom Pseudomonadati; phylum Pseudomonadota; class Gammaproteobacteria; order Methylococcales; family Methylococcaceae; genus Methylomonas; species Methylomonas sp. BG-2. The sequence goes on from NZ_JBYMAP010000010.1 coordinate 13,061, forward strand.
CGGTAATTGCGCAGGATAACAACAAACGCGACGAAGTCGTAAGCGGCGTGGGCGACCATCGGCATCAGCAGATTGCGCTCGCCGCCGTAGTCCAGCAAAACCCCCAGATAGAGGCCGATCAGCAAGGCCAATGCCGCATAGAGCGGAGTCACGGCGTGTACCAGCGCGAACACGGTGTTGCTGAGCCAGAGCGCGGGCAGCGCGCCCCAGTGGTTCTCCAGCCAGGGCTGCAAAAAACCGCGAAACAAGACTTCCTCGCCGAAACCGGCCAAGCCGGCCAGAATCAGCAAATCGGACCAGTGCCGCCCGACCAACCGGGCTCCCAAGGTCTCCAGCAGCAATTCGCGAATTTCCCGCAATGCCGGGTATTCCAGCGCTTGCAGCGCGAAGAACACGACCAACAGCGGCAGCGTGGCCAGCAAGCCGTTCGCCAATGCCGGCTCCGACCAATCCAAGCCCGCGAACGGATCGACGCCGGCCAGCCAGCCGAACAGAACGGCCAGTGGCGCCAAGCCGGCCTCGAACAGACAGGCCAGCCGGAAAAAACGGTCTTGCGGTGGGATCGAATCGGACATTGGCGGCGGTGGCGAGGAAGGGCGAACCGAAAATTCTAAACAAAAACCGATAGAATTGGCAGCCCAACCGAATCCGAGAGCCGAACATGCAATGCTTCATTTATAAAAGCCTGAAAAAAGACGAACTCTACTTATATCTGGACAAGAAGGACGATTTCTCGGCCTTGCCGGCCGATTTGTTCACCAGCTTGGGTCGCTTGCAATTCGTGATGGAACTGGAGTTGACGCTGGAACGGAAACTGGCTAGGGAGAACGCCGAAAAGGTCATCGCCAGCCTGCGCGCCAAAGGCTTTTTCGTGCAACTCCCGCCCACTCGGCTGGCCGATCCGCTGGCGCTCGCCAACGCCAAACTGCACTGAAATCGGCGAATGCCATCCGGTTAATCCGTGCTAACATGGTCGCATTTTTATCGGGGGGCAGCTTTCTCCTGTTTCTCTAAAGACTCACCGGGAATTGTTACAAATGTCAGATAATCCATTAGCTTACGAAGACTCCAAGTCGAGAGGCATCCTGTGGGGATTCGGATCCTTGATCGGCGTCGTGGCCATTGTGATGTTGGTACTGGGCGAATGGTGGAGCCAGGAACCCGAGCAATTCAGCGTCGAGGATGAAGCGATTGAGCGCATGAACGCCACCCATACCGATCAAATGCCGATCGGTTACGTCTACGCCAACACGCTGGCGCACATTGCCGACGTGATTTTGTTCAAGGCCGGCGGGTACCTATCCAACGACGTGGCGCCGCCCGGCTTGTTCTGCGACAACATCCAAAGTTTCGAATACGGCGCGCTGGTCATGCTGCGCGACGGCACCACCGCGTTGCGTAACCACTTCGCCCGCGACCAGTCGCAATCGGCCGAAGACCCGGATTTGGCGAAAGCGGAGCCTTATTTTTACTACGAACGCAATTCCTGGGCGCTGCCGTCCACCGAATCCGAATACGTCAAGGGCGTCGAAGCGCTGCACGAGTACATGGCGCGCTTGCAAAACCCAACCTCGGAATCCAAGCCGGCCCAGTTTCACGCCCGCGCCGATAATTTGTGGCAGTACACCGAGGTCGTCATCAAACGCTTGGGCGGTTTGTCCACCCGTTTGGCCGCCAGTACCGACCGTTTTTCCGGCGCCGCGCACGGCGACCCCTCCAACCCGATCGACATGAACATGCCGACCATCGGCCAAACGCCTTGGCTGGAAATCGACAACGTATTCTACGAAGCGCGCGGCGCCAGCTGGGCCTTGCTGCACATTCTGCGAGCGATCAAGCACGACTTTTCCGACATTCTGCTCGACAAGCGGGCGATGAACACGCTGGATATCATGATTCAATCGCTGGAAAAAGCCTTGACGCCCACCCTGAGCCCGGTGGTATTGAACGGCGACGGCTTCGGCTTGTTCGCCAACTACTCGCTGGCAATGGCCAACTACATCGCCCGCGCCAACGCGGCGGCGTTGGACTTACGCGACGTAATGAACCGGGGCTAAGTTGGCGATGCAGGATCAAATCAACGAAAACCTGAAAAAAATCGAGACCTGGAAGCGGATCATCTTCATGGTGATCTACGCGGCGATCGACAGCTTGGTCAAATTGCTGTTGTGGCTGGTGATTCTGTTGCAGGTCGGTTCGGTGCTGCTGACCGGCGCGTGCAATCCCAACATCCTGAATTTCGGCCGCTCACTGTCGATTTATCATTACCACATCCTGCTGTTCCTGACCTTCAATACCGATAAGCTGCCGTTTCCGTTCGCCGACTGGAACGAAACCGCCAATCTGGAATTACCCCACAAACCCTAGTCCGCGATGACCGAGGTACCGCGCAAAATCATCCATATCGACATGGATGCGTTTTACGCGGCGGTCGAACAACGCGACCATCCGCAATACCGCAACAAGCCGGTCATCGTCGGCGGCCAACCCGATTCACGCGGCGTCGTCGCCACCTGCAGCTACGAAGCCCGCGTATTCGGCGTGCATTCGGCGATGCCGTCTTCGCAAGCCTACCGGCTTTGCCCGCAAGCGATTTTTGTTAGACCGCGTTTCGACGTTTATCGAGACGTTTCGGCGGCCATCCGCGCCATCTTCGCCCGCTATTGCGACTGCATCGAACCCTTGTCGCTGGACGAGGCTTATTTGGATGTCAGCGCGGCCGAATCGGCGATGCGCTTGGCCAGGCAAATCAAACAAGCCATCCGCCGGGAAACCGGACTGATCGCGTCGGCCGGCGTGTCCTATAACAAGTTTCTGGCGAAGATCGCCTCGGATTTGGGCAAACCGGACGGCTTGCATCTGATTACTCCCGAGCAAGGCCCGACCTTCGTCGAAACCCTGGCCGTCGGCAAGTTTCACGGCATCGGCCCCGCCACCGAACAGAAAATGCAGGCGCTTGGGATAGTGACCGGACTGGATTTGAAACAAGCGCCGCTGGCCTTGTTGCAACAGCATTTCGGCAAGGCCGCCCAGCATTATCACGACATCGCCCGCGGCGTCGATCGCCGGCCGGTGCGCGCCGACCGCCAGCGCAAATCGGTCGGCGTCGAAACCACCTTCGAGCGGGACATTGCCGACGCCGCCACTCAATTGGGCTTGCTACGGGATTTATTCGGCCAAGCCCTGTCGCGACTGGCCGAAAAGCGGATGACGGCTTATACGCTGACCGTCAAAATCAAGTACCGCAACTTTGTGCAAGTGACCCGCGCCCGGACGCTGGATCGGCCGATTACCGACGACGACGACACGCGCCAGCTGCTGGCCGAACTGTTGCACAGCGCCGGCGGCGACAGCCAGCCGGTACGCTTGCTGGGTGTGAGCTTGTCCGGCCTGGACCCGGAACGCGCCGCCGGGCGGTATCGCCAGCTCGATTTGTTCGAACACCTCTAGGACGACCGGCCGCTCAGGCGCTTTCCAACTGATCCTTGATCGGCAAATGGCGGATACGCCGGCCGGTTGCCGCGAAGATGGCATTACACAACGCCGGCGCGATCGGCGGCACGCCGGGTTCGCCGATGCCGCCCAGCGGCACCTCGAAATCGTCGGCCGGCAGCAAATGCACCCGAATCTCGCGCGGCGCGTCGTCGATCCGGGCGATCGGGTAGGCATGGAAATTATCCTGTTGCACCGCGCCGTTCTTGAAACTGATCTCGCCTTGAGTCGCCAAGCTGACTCCCATATTGCAAGCGCCTTCGATTTGCGAGCGTATCCGCTCCGGGTTGACTTGCGGGCCGCAATCGACTGCGATGTCGATGCGGGGAATGCTCAGCCTGCCGTCCACGCCGACCGCGACCTCGGCGACGACCGCCACGTAGGTGACGAAGCTGTAATGCGCCGCCAAACCCAGGCCTTGGCCCTTGGCCAAGGCGCGGCCCCAGCCGGCTTCGCGGGTCGCGGTTTCGACGACGCGGCGCAAGCGGCCGGTATCGATCGGATAGCGTTCCGGCGATTCGCCGTGGTTCCAGGTATCGCCGAGACCGCGCGGATCGATTTTACGCGGCGGGCCGATCAAGGCCAGCAAGAAATCGCGGTGGTCGTGGCCGGCCGCCGCCGCCAGCTCGGCAACGAAGGATTGCACCGCGAACGCGTGCGGAATATTCGAAACCGAACGGAACCAGCCGATTCGGGTATGGGCCTCGGCCTCGGCGGTTTCGATGCGCAGATGCTCGATCGCGAACGGCACGTTGATCACGCCCATGCCCAATTCCACCGGCATCGGCAGTTTGCTGCCGGCGACGAAGGTTGAGGAAATGCTTGGCGAGGCGCTGCGGTGCAACCAGGACAAGGGCTTGCCTTCCGCGCTCAGTCCGACTTCCAGGCGATCCAGCGTCACAGTGTGATAGTAGGAATGATGCAAATCGTCTTCGCGGGTCCAGGTGAGCTTGACCGGTTTGCCGGCCATCGCTTGCGACAGCAGTGCCGCCTCGATCACGTAGTCCGGCATCGATTTGCGGCCGAAACCGCCGCCGAGCAAAGTGACGTGAATCGTGACCTTGTCCTCGGGCAGTTTCAGCCATTTGGCGACCTTCTCGCGGCTCAATTGCGGCGCCTGGGTACAGGCCCACACTTCGCAACGGCCGTTGGCGATGCGGGCGGTCGCGGCCGGCGGCTCCATCGGCGCCTGAGCCAGATGCGGGACGTAATATTCGGCTTCGACGCGCTTGGCGGCGGATTTCAGCGCGGCCTCGACATCGCCTTGCTGGCGGACCACCTTGGCGGGTTGGCGGGCCGCCGCTTCCAGCTCGGCTTGGTAGGCCGCGGAATCGTAAGCGGCATGCGGGCCGGCGTCCCAGTCGATTTTCAACGCGGCGCGTCCCTGAATCGCCGCCCAAGTGTTGGTCGCGATCACCGCGACGCCGCCCAACGGATTGAATTCGGCCGGCGGCGGACTGCCGGGCAACTCAACCACCTTGACCACGCCCTTTACCTTCAGCGCGGCACCGGCATCGTAAATTTTAACTTTACCGCCGTACACCGGCGGCCGGGCAACCACGGCGTACAGCATGCCTTGCAGCTGAGTATCGATCCCGTATTGGGCCTTGCCGGCCACGATGTCGGCGCCGTCGTAAATGTCCGACTGGCCCTTGCCGATATAGCGAAATTCGGCCGGTGCTTTCAAACGCAGCGTGTCGCGTTCGGGCACTGGCAGTTTAGCCGCCGCCTTGGCCAATTCGCCGTAACCGACGGTCTTGCCGCTGGGCAAATGTTTGACCAGATGCAGCTCGGCGCGCACCTCTTCGATAGGCACCCGCCATTTGACCGCCGCCGCCGTTTCCAGCATGCGCCGGGCCGCCGCGCCGACCCGGCGCATCGGCAGGAAAAAATGCCGGGTGCTGCGCGAGCCGTCGGTATCCTGATTGCCGAAGCGGACCTCGTCGCCGGGCGCCTGCTCAACCTTCACCCGAGCCCAATCGGCTTCCAGTTCGTCGGCGACCACCATCGGCAAACTGGTACGCACGCCCTGGCCCATCTCCGAACGGTGGCAGACAATGGTGACCGCGCCGTCGGCGGCGATGGCGACGAACACCAGCGGGTTATCGATCCAGCCGTGCGGCATCGCGTCGGCGCCGTATTTTTCCGGCGTTTGCGGGGCGGCGGATTCGTCGGCGCGCGACAAGGACGGAAAACCCGCCGCCAGCACCAAACCGGTGAGCGCGCTGGTTTTCAAAAACTCGCGGCGACTGACGTTGACGATGCTCAACGTATCGCCGGAACGATCGGAAAGCGGCCGGTTCATACGGGCTCCTCGTTCAGGCTCGCGGCCTGCTTGATCGCCGCGCGGATGCGTTGGTAAGTGCCGCAGCGGCATAAATTCACGCTCATTGCCTTGTCGATGTCCGCATCGCTGGGCCGAGGGTGTTGTTTGAGCAGCGCGGTTGCCGACATGATTTGTCCGGACTGGCAATAGCCGCATTGCGGCACGTTCAAGGCCAGCCAAGCTTCCTGAACCTTACGGCCGACCGGGTCGTTGCCGACGGCTTCTATCGTGACGATTTTTTTGCCGGCCGCCGCCGAAATCGGCGTCACGCAAGCGCGGGTGGGGGTGCCGTCCAGATGCACCATGCAGGCCCCGCACACCGCCATGCCGCAGCCGAACTTGGTGCCGGTCATGCCGAGCCGGTCGCGCAAGGCCCAGAGTAATGGCGTGTCGTCGGGTAGGTCGATTTTATGGCGTTTGCCGTTGATATCGAGCGTGGTCATGGTTTATCGCTCCGTCGTGAGTCGCGAAAAATGCCGTGCGGCAGGTGGGCGCATCGTACACGGCCGCCGTCGGCCGGTAAAGCGGCCAAATTGCTGGCGGGGATGGCGTTCGACCGGTCTAAGCCCCGCGCGCCGCGCCGTTCGACGGAGCTGCCCCTAGCGAAGCCACAGCGCTCAGGACGAACTTGCCGGCAAACCGCTCAGCGGCGCGCAACCGGCTCCGCGCCTTACCGCGACCATCTCGGCGATGATCGCCAGCGCGATTTCCTCGGGCGTTTTCGCGCCTAAATCCAGCCCGGCCGGCGCCCGGATGCGCTTTAGGGCGGCTTCATCCCAGCCTTCGCCGTCCAAGCGCGAAGTCACCAATTGCGCGCGCTTGCGGCTGGACACCAGCGCAATGTAGCCGGCCTCGGAATTCAGCGCCTGGGTCAAGGCCTCGTAATCGCCCTTGTGATGGGTCGCGACGACGACAAAATCGCCGGCGAGCGGCTGCAATTGTTGATAGCGCTGGTCGTCGCTAATCAGTTGACCCGCGCCCGGAAAACGTTCCGGCAAAGCCTGAGGATCATTGACGATGGTTTCGAAACCCAGGCGGCCGGCAAATTCGCACAAGGCTTCGACAATGCGGCCGTGGCCCAGTAGCCAAACGCGCGGTTTCGGCACCACCGGCTCGACGTAAACCCGCATGCTGCCGCCACAAGGCATGCCGGCGCCGAATACCTCGTCGGTCAAATCGACATCGATCACGCAGGGTTCGCCGCTGGCCAAGGCTTTTAACGCGGTATCGACCGCCATCGCCTGCGCGCAGCCGCCACCTATCCAGCCGGCCAGGACTTCGCCGGTTTCGCCGATCAGCGCCTTGGCGCCGGGTTTGGCCGACGACGAACCCAGGATTTCGACCACGGTGGCCAGCGCGTGCGGCCGGCGGGCGTCGCGCAATTCAAGTTGTAAACGTAGCAGATCGGGTTTTTGCATTATCGGGGGAGCAAGTCTTCGGGCCTGTCGATGTCGCGGAAAATACCGGGGTCGTCGCAATCGAGCAGCATGAGTTGATGGAGATGGGCTTGGATGACCGATTTTGCACCTTGATCGCCTTGCAATGCAATCAATTCAGGCGCCAATGCCGCAGCAAAACCGACCGGATGGCCGCGCCGGCCGTCTAGCGACGGCGCCGCCAGCCGGGCGCCGCCGCGCAAGGCCTCGGCGATTTGCGAGACGGTCGTCGGCAATATCCAAGGCATGTCGGCCAGTGCCACCAACCAGCCGGCGGCCGGGGAAGCCGCCCGTACTCCACACGCCAGACTATGCCCCATGCCCAGCTCGGCATCATCGCAAACCGCTATCTCGGCGCCGGCGGCGCGCAAGCGCTCGGCCAGTCCCGCATTGCTCGGCCGGACCACCGCGACGACCCGGTCGCAGCCCGCCGCCAGATTCCGGCAGGCGCTTAGCGCAACCGTCTCCCCGTCCGGCAGACATTCGCTCAACTTGTCCGCGCCGTAGCGGCGCCCGGCGCCGGCGGCCAACAGAATTCCGACTATTTCCGGCATCGGCGGACACGCCTGGTTGAATATGGCAACATCGGGATGGTTGAAAAGCCTGGATTCGAGTTAAACGTTGCTGAAATTGGGACACGGTGCGCCGACGAGTCGGATTGTGAAGCGCGGACGGCTTGCAAAATCCACCAAGTCGGCAACCTTGCGGCACAAGGACCGGCGCCGAACCTTAGCATCGACGTAGCGGCGGCGCAATCAGCCGTTGGATTTTTCGCGCCGCCGCTTGATTCGCGTTTGCCGGATTCTCGGTGGTGCGGGTGATTTAGCATGGGCGGACCACGGTCAGGCCGACTATAATTGGCCCAACTTTGTCTTGAAACCGCACCGATGCTTAAGCTCCGTTTTTCGTCAGCGATATTGCCCACGACGCTATTGGCGGTGTTGCTGGCCGGTTGCGCCGGCGACGACAAGAAGGCGCTGAATATCGCCCCGCAAGCGATACCGGCCGACGCGCCCAAGGTGGTCGCCGAGGCCTTGCAATTGCAGGGGCGGCCCTATGTCTACGGTGGCGCCTCGCCCAGCCAGGGCTTCGATTGCAGCGGCTTGGTGTATTACGTCTACAACCGCCAGGGCCTGCGGCTACCGCGCGACACCTTTTCGCTGGCCACTCAATTGCCGGCGGTCAATCCGGAGCAGCGCCGGCCGGGGGATCTGTTGTTTTTCAATACCGACAAGCCCTACTCCCACGTCGGCATTTACGTCGGCGACGACCGCTTCGTGCACGCTCCCAGTAGCCGGACCGGCCGGGTCATGGTGTCCGATCTGAATCAACCGTACTGGCGGGAACGCTTCATCGGCGTGCGCCGCCCACCCGGCCAGCCCGCGCTATCGATGAACGAAGCTTGTTATGGCGGCTAGTGTCGGCGTCCGGCGTCCCCATTCATCGCGTTAGGCCGATTTCGCCGACCATCGCGCCGGACAGCCGGGGCCGCACCGGTAAGTAATTACATCGCCGTAAACAAAGATAAAGCCATGAATCAACGTATCCCCGCTCTCGATAATCTGCGCGGCCTGGTGATGGTGCTGATGACGCTGGATCACACCCGCGACTTTTTCAGCAACGCCCATTTCGATCCGACCGATCTGGACAAGACCTCGCCAGCTCTGTTCATGACGCGCTGGATCACCCATTTTTGCGCGGCGGTATTCGTGTTTCTGGCCGGCACCAGCGCCTATCTGTGGGCGGCCAAACGCGGTCCGGACGCGCCGCTCGGCGAATTTCTGGTCAAGCGCGGCCTGTTGTTGGTGGTGTTGGTGGCGACCGTCGAAGCCTTTGCCTGGAATTTCCGGGCCGACTTGCGCCAGCTCGACGCCGGCGTTTTGTGGGCGATCGGCTGGTCGATGATCGCATTGGCCGGTCTGGTCAGATTGCCGCTGGCTTGGCTGGTGGCGTTCGGCGGCATCATGGTGGCGAGCCATAATTTGTTCGACGGGATTAAACCGGAGCACTTGGGCGGGTTCGGCCCGTGGTGGGCGGTACTACATACCGGCGACGACGTCGATTTCGGCGCCGGCTGGAAACTGAATCCCTATTACCCCTTGGTACCGTGGATCGGCGTGATGGCGCTGGGTTACGGCTTCGGCGGGCTGATCAGCCGTCCTGACTGGCAAAGCGGTCGACGGCTGGCCGGCTTGGGCGCCGCGCTGATTCTGGGATTTATCGCGCTACGCTACGGCAATTTTTACGGCGATCCCAAACCCTGGCAAAGCTACCCGGACCCGGCATTCACGCTGCTGTCGTTTATCAACTGCCACAAATACCCGCCGTCGTTGCTGTACCTGTTGATGACCTTGGGGCCGGCCTTGCTGTTCCTGGCAGCCAGCATCGGCCGGCTGTTGCCGATTTTGCCGGTGTTCGGCAAAACCCCGCTGTTTTACTATTTGATTCATCTTTACTTGATACACGGTTTGGCGGTGCTAATCGCCTATTGGACCGGCGGTCCGGTCGATGCGATCGCCAACGGCGGCATTTGGCGGAAGGACTTGCCGGCGGACTATGGCTACGCTCTGCCCGGCGTTTACGCGATTTGGCTGCTGGTGTTGCTGATGCTGTATCCGGTGTGCCGCTGGTTCGAGGCCTTCAAGGCGGCGCGCCCGGCTTGGCGCTGGTTGCGCTATTTATAGCCCGCTTCAAGCGTTAAATTGCGTCAATGACCATTATCGCCAAGCGATGCAAATCCAAGCGTTTGGCGACGGCGCGCGACAGAGCAATCTCGACCCCTTTTCAACAACAATCGGCTCGACCGACAGAGGAACATTCTTGCTGGAACTAGACTGGATTGCGGCCTACCTGGGCCTGGGCGTGGCGGTCGGCTTCTTTGCCGGCTTGCTGGGTATTGGTGGCGGCGGCATTATGGTGCCGGTATTGACCGCTTTGTTCGCGATGCAAAACTTCGGCTCGGCGCACTTGGTACACATGGCGCTGGCCACCTCGATGGCAGCCATCATCGTCACGTCGATCGCTAGTCTGCGCGCCCATCATCGGCATGGCGCGGTGATCTGGCCGGTGGTTTGGACCCTCTCGCCCGGCATTATCGCCGGCACCTTTTCGGCGGCCTTCGTCGCCGCGTTGATTCCGAACCGACCGTTAGCCTTGTTTTTCGTGGTGTTCATGGCTTATGTGTCAGTGCAAATGGTGCTCAACGTCCGCCCCAAGCCCAGCCGACAACTACCCGGCCCGGTGGGATTGAGCCTGGTAGGCCTGTTGATCGGCGCGGTCTCGGCGTTGGTGGCAATCGGCGGCGGCTCGCTGACGGTACCGTTTCTGAGCTGGTGCAACGTGCGCATCCAGCATGCGATCGGCACTTCGGCGGCGGTCGGCCTGCCGCTGTCGCTGGCCGGCACCTTGGGCTACATGGCCAGCGGCTGGCGGGTCGAGGGCTTGCCGGCCCTTAGTTTCGGCTACATCTATCTGCCGGCGGTGGCGGCGATTGCGCTGGTCAGCGTGGTGACCGCGCCATTGGGCGCCAGACTGGCCCATCGCCTGCCGGTACCGGCCTTGAAAAAACTGTTCGCGCTGTTGTTGATGCTGCTGTCCGCCAAGATGCTGCACACCGTCTACGGCGCCTGAACAGCGGCCGGGAAAATCGGCGGGCGGCCGAGCGCGATTGGTTATAATGGCCGGCAACGGAATGCACTATAAAGGGGAGGGATTTCATCCATGCCGCGCGGCGGCTATCGACTGGGGAAGAATTTAAATGGCTGATGAACTACATAAAATCCTGATCGTCGGCGGCGGTGCCGCCGGTCTGGAGCTGGCGACCGAACTCGGGAAAAAACTCGGCAAACCCGGCCGGGCGGAGATCACCCTGCTGGACGCCGCCTCGACGCACATCTGGAAGCCGTTGCTGCACGAAGTCGCCTCCGGCACCTTGGCCGAAGCCGAGGAAATCGAATACATGGCTCAGGCCCACCGCAACCATTTCCGCTTCCTGTTCGGCCGGATGGAAGGCTTGGACCGCGCCGCCAAGGAAATCATCGTCGCGCCGATCAACAACAAGCAAGGCGCCGAACTGATTCCGGCCCGCCGCTTCAAATACGACACCTTGGTGATGGCGGTCGGCAGCGTCAGCAACACCTTCGGCATCAAGGGCGTTGACCAGCATTGCATGTTCATCGACACCACCAGCCAAGCCTATCGCTTTCAGCGCCAGTTGGTCGAAACCTATTACATCCAGTCTTACGCCAACCAAAGCCGCCAGCGCGACAAGCCGCTGTCCATCGTCATCGTCGGCGCCGGCGCCACCGGCGTGGAGTTGTCCGCCGAGTTGCACGAAGTTACTAAATTGTTGGCCACCTATGGTTTGGAAGGCTCGATCGAGGTCAACATCACCATCATCGAAGCCGCCACCCAATTGCTGCCGGCCTTGCCGCCGCGCTTGTCGCAAGCCACCCAAGACCAATTGCTGAAACTGGGCATCCAGTTGAAACTGGGCCGCAAGGTCACCGAAGTCACCGAAACCGAGGTGCATACCTACGACGGCGAAGTGTTCGACGCCGATCTGAAGGTCTGGGCCGCAGGTATCAAGGCGCCGGACTGGATGAAAAACTTGGACGGGCTGGAATCCAACCACATCAACCAACTGGTGGTGGACCAAACCCTGCAAACCAGCGATCCCGACGTATTCGCGATCGGCGACTGCGCCGCCTGCGCCTGGGTCGACCATGCCGGCAACGTGCCGCCGCGCGCCCAGGCCGCCCATCAAATGGCCTCGGCGGTCGCCAAGACCATCGTCAACCGCCTGAACGGCAAGGCGCCGGTCAAATTCGTCTACCACGATTACGGCTCGCTGGTCTCGCTGGGCAAATTCAGCACGGTCGGGTCGTTGATGGGCAGCCTGATGGGTACGGTCAGCGTTGGCGGCTTTATTGCCTACATGGTGTATTTGTCGCTGTACAAAATGCACCAAGTGGCGATCCACGGCTATTTCCGCACCGCGATGCTAACCCTGTCCAATCTGTTCCGGCGCAGCACCCACGCCAAAATCAAGATGCACTAATCCACCCGACGAGCGAGCGCAATGTTAGAAATCGAATACGAATTCCGCGAGGAAGACCTGGTTCACTTCAACGAACTCAGGCTGAAAAACGATCCGGAAATGCAAAAGAAAATCCGCAACAACCGGTTGTTCGCCCCCGGCGTGATGATGGCGATCGGCCTGTTTTACTATGTGTATTACGTGGACATGATGACCACCGCCTACATCACGATCCTGGCGCTGGGCTGGGCCTTTGCGTCGCCTTTCATCATGAAAATGGACATGCGCCGCCAATTCTTCAACAAATACACCGAGGCCGAGAAAAAAGCCCTGTTCGGCATCCACCACCTGACGGCGGAACCGGAGTTCTTGCGGGAAACCTCGCCGGGCGGCAAGCACAAAACGCTGTGGAAAGACATGCTGCGGGTCGAGCGCCATAAGGATTACGTCTACATCTACGTCGATTTCGACGCCGCGATCGTCATTCCGCGCGCCACCGTCAAAAAAGGCGACCTCAAGGTGTTCGCCAAGCAGGTGGAAGGCTTGATCGAGCGCGCGAGTTGAATTTTCGCCGGTCCGATAGGCTGACGCCGCGACTTCGCCCAGCCGACCGCTTGACTTAAATAAGGCCATTCAGTCAGGAACGCTGATGCAAAAGGCGTTTTTGCCGGCTTGCTTGACCCGATACATGGCTTTGTCGGCTTGATCGATCAACTGGGCGACCGGCAGCTGGGCGTGCTCCGGTCCGCTGGCGCAGATGCCGATGCTGACGCCGATATTCGCGTTTCGGCCCTGAGTCAGCGGAATGTCTTGCAACAGTAAGCCGATGACTTTTTGCGCAATCCTGCTTAAATCGGCTGGATTGATCGCCGGTTTGCAGATCAGCGCGGCCAGAAATTCGTCTCCGCCCAATCTGACCAGAATGTCGTTGGCCCGAAAACAAGCCATTAAGCGCTGAGCAACCGCTATCAACACGGTATCGCCAGCTTCGTGGCCATAGCGATCGTTGATCGGTTTAAAGTTATCCAAGTCCATCAGGAAGATCGCGAAGCCGCAGGCTTCTTGCACCGCCAAATCGCGCATCAAATTTAGGCGGGTATCGAGACCGTTGCGATTGAACAGCTTGGTCAATGGATCGCGCTCCGCTTTAAAGCGGGTTTGCAGTTCTTCAATTTTTCGCTCCGTGATATCGATAACAATCATTTGCACGAAAGCGCTGCCTTCGAATTCCGAGGTTTCGCTCACCCTGGCTTTTGAAAACAGGCATTGAGCCCAACGCGGCCCATCCTGTTCGTCGGTAGTCACCAACTCGAATTCGCCGCTCGTCAATTCGCCGACGGTTAGCGTGTCGAAGACGATACGGTGAATTTGGCGGGCATCCTTAAAAAATTGTTCCATGCGGGCGGGTTCATCCCTCATCGTATCCAGGCGCAATACCTCGCGGCAAACCGGGTTGTGCAAAATCAGATCGCCGTGTTCGTTTAACACACAAATGCCCACGCCGGCATTCTCAAACAACAGCCGAAAGCGTTGTTCAAGCTTTTCGAGCTGCTCGCGCAACTGCCGTTCTGAATGAATGCGGAAATGCGAAATATCCAACAGGAAATTGATGTCGGCGATCAAGCGGCCAATTTCGTCCCTTTGGTGGCTAAGCGGACAGTTCAAGCGTTTCGTGCCGCTGGGGTCGATGTGGTTTAGCGTCGAGGCCACCGTTTTAATGGTGCGCACGAAAATTTGCTGGATAGCCAGCATGATGATCAGGGCCACGATCAATGTGTACGACGACAACAATAGCGCCTGATTTCGAGCGATCAGTTGGGCATTGCGCTCGATAACGTCGTGTTTGGGGAAAATTTGCAGCACCCCGACCTTCTCGCCGGGGCTGAATGGAGAATCCAGGTCGAGCGCCAACGGCGCTTCGCCGAGAGAATCATTCAGTGGTTTATGGTCATTGGTCGAATGCCAGCCACTTTGACTTTTCAACACGACGCCGGCAACGACTTCGTTGTTCATTAAACCGCCGATCACGTCGTCCGCGATTTCGCGGTTATCCAGGTAAGCCGCGATCTGCGCGCTTTTTTCGACCGTTTTGGCTAATTCCATGATTCTGGCGTAAGCCTTATTGCGCTCTTGCCGCAACGTGTCGGTATAGGACAATACCGAGCCACCCCCGGCCACCAACAGCGCAAAAAAACTGATGACCAACGTGATCCTTACCGAAAGCTTCTTAAAGGCGATCATGAGTCAGGCGGGCGCGTCATTCGTCGGCCGGCTTTAGCCGATATACGACTTTGCAACAGCCGTCATAGTCCCTACCGTCGACATAACCGATGGCATCGGCGTTCTCCTTGACCGCCGACAACACCGCAGCCGGACTGGGCAGCATTTTCGGCGGCGTGGCGTTGCCGGTGAACAGCAATCGCGCCCAATAGGCATTGACTTGCGGCACCGATTTGCCGACCAATGCTTGATAAAAATGGGCGCGGGTCGGGGAGTCTTGCGCCAGATCGATCGTAAACACGGCTTTGCCGCCGTGGAAAATCTGCTGGCGCCCCATAAAAAAGTCGATCACTTGATTACGGTTAAACGCCACGGTCTGATTGGTTGGATTGACCACCACCAAAACCTCCTCCCCGCAACACGCGGGTTGACCGTGCAACGCCGCTAACGGGACCAGAAAAAGGTAAGGACTCAAGAAACCGCGCTTGCCGAGCAGCCGCGGTTCCGAAGCGCTGACCCGCCTTGCATCGCTATGATCGGAGCACCGGAAACGCCTCATGGTCAAATGGCCCGCCATCATTAAAAAGACCAGTTCATGCTGAGCGACAGCAAATCGACATCCAGATCCGGCGTCGAAATCTCACGGCCGCCGTTTAGCCACAGACTGGAAGAGTTGGCGGCAACGTGACTGTGGTCCCATTGAATTTTGGCGGCCAAATTGGGCGCGAAATCCCAGCGAGCACCCAAACTGATGGTCTCCTGATTGATCCTGTACTCTTGCATGGCTATCAATGTGGCGGCATACAATTGGTCTTGCAACGGACCCCGGATTTCCGGCGGCATGACCGTTTTTGAATCGCCACTCGGTCTGGCGATGCTGAACAAGACATAGGGCGTAATGTCGCCAACGTGCCGGCCGACACTGAAGTAACCACTGAATTGGCTGTTAATTTCCGGCACTCCGGAATCAAGATAACCAAACTCGCTTTGAATGCTCCAGTCGTTGGCGTTATAGGCGGCGCCGATTGAGTAAAAGCCAATGCCTTTACCAACCTGATTGAGTTGCGCCGCGTAATCGGCCGAATTGCGCCAGACGGCCCTCACCCCAGGGTTGGTGAGTCCTTGGATGAGCTGTGAGATTCCGGCGAAGTTTTTATCGAAAATGGTATAGGTAGCGCCGAGGGAGAGTTGCCAGTCCTCGTCTTCGTAACTCAATTTTCCACCGAAGATCGGCGAGAGAGCCAAGGTATTTTTTGAAACGGTATTGAGCTGAAAGATCGGAAACGAATGCGAGTAACTGCCGGCAAACGCTTTCGCTTGAAAAAACCCCTGGGCGAGCGGTACTCGCCAAGCCAGGTCCACGCCGTCAAAGTTTTGGTTAATCAAGGAGCCGTAAAACTCGGTCGGCGGCCTTTCCCACAAATAGGCGTAACCGACATTGCGGTAATCGGAAAGCAGATAAACGTCCAGGCCCAAACGTCCCGCGCGCACGGTGACGTTACGGCCGGGCTGCCAGCGCAGCAGTCCCCAAAACAAGTTTTCGTTCAAGGAGTTATACGATCTGTCCTTAATCAGGAATTGCACCATCGCATCCCATTCGTCGGTAAATTTGGCGCTGGCCTGAATGCCGAGTTGGCTGCTGGACCGCCACGACCAATGACCGTCGAAGGTGTTCGGTTGATCGGTCGATGTTTGTAAAAACAAGATATCGCTGCTGTCGTAAACAGCGCCTAACGTACCAAAACTGCTCAGGCGTAACTTTCCATCCTCCGTGGAAAAAAAGTCCGCTTGAACCGTTCGCGCACTCAATAGTATCGGCAGGCCTAACACCAACAATGAAATTATCCGCTTCACGACACACTCCGAATGCCTGGGGCAATGGCATTAATTCAACAATATCAATTCATGCTTGAAGCCATAACCTATGACAAATAATTGAGTAAATCGACATGGAGGCACCAGCGCCCGAGCACGCGAATCAACACCGCCGCCCCTTCCCGTTAACCCGAAACGACGGCATTCCTCCGGCCAATATAAGATACCGTCCGGAGCGGCCGGAAACCCGTTGATCGGACATATCAAAAACAGCGCGCGCGGCACCCAAGGTCAGCCGCCAAACCGACGCTTGCCACGGCGCCCATCTCAAGGCTCGCACGGCATCCAGACCGATTTCAGCGCGACGGCGGCGTTTCCCGACACAGCAAGTGTAGACCCAGGGCGTTCGCGATGGAATGATCGGCGGATGATTGTTGCACGGTGGCTGTTCCGATCGGCGCCAGGTGATCACTCGGACCTCTCGGAATCCAGACCGGCTTGGCCCGCCCAGCCGAGCGCCTTGTATTTTCTCGGACTATCTTTAACCCAATATAATCGATACAGTGGCGCCGGTTCGAACCGAGCGTCAGGCCGATCGAGCATGTAATCACCTCTTGGAAGCAGCGAAGCCGATGAAAAAATATCCCGAAGTAAAGATTCCTTCCCTGGATGTCTGGGCCAAGGCGGCCGCGAAATCCGCGCCGGGCGGGGATGTCGAGAACCTGACCTGGACGACGCCGGAAGGACTGGCGGTCAAGCCGCTCTACACCAAGGCCGATACCGAACATCTGCCGTTCGCCGACACCCTGCCCGGTTTCGAGCCGTTTTTGCGCGGCCCGCAAGCGACGATGTACGCGGCGCGGCCCTGGACCATACGCCAATATGCCGGCTTCTCGACCGCCGAAGAGTCCAACGCGTTCTATCGTAAGGCCTTGGCCGCCGGCGGCCAAGGCATCTCGGTGGCCTTCGACCTGGCCACGCATCGCGGTTACGATTCCGACCATCCTCGGGTGACGGGCGACGTCGGCAAGGCCGGCGTGGCCATCGACTCGGTCGAAGACATGAAAATCCTATTCGACGGCATTCCGCTGGACAAAGTCTCGGTATCGATGACGATGAACGGCGCGGTGCTGCCGGTGCTGGCCGGCTACGTGGTCGCCGCAGAGGAGCAGGGTGTCTCCCAAGACAAGCTGTCCGGGACCATCCAGAACGACATCCTCAAGGAGTTCATGGTCCGCAACACCTATATCTATCCGCCGACGCCGTCGATGAAGATCATCGCCGACATCATCGGTTACACGGCCAAGCACATGCCGAAGTTCAATTCGATCTCGATCTCCGGCTACCACATGCAGGAGGCCGGCGCGACCCAGGCCTTGGAACTGGCATTCACCTTGGCCGACGGCCTGGAGTACGTGAAAACCGCGATCGCCTCGGGCATGGACGTGGACGACTTCGCCGGCCGGCTGAGTTTCTTTTTCGCGATCGGCATGAACTTCTATCTGGAAGTGGCCAAGCTGCGCGCCGCGCGACTGCTGTGGTGGCGGATCATGAAGGGATTCAATCCGAGCAACCCGAAGTCGATGATGCTGCGTACCCACAGCCAAACTTCGGGCTGGTCGCTGGCCGAACAAGACCCATACAACAACGTGGTACGGACCACGATAGAGGCGATGGCGGCGGTGTTCGGCGGCACCCAGTCGCTGCATACCAACGCGCTGGACGAGGCCATCGCCCTGCCCACCGAATTCTCGGCGCGGATCGCTCGCAACACCCAGTTGATCATCCAGGAAGAAACCCACATCACCAAGGTCATCGATCCCTGGGCCGGCTCGTACATGATGGAATCGCTGACCCAGGATATTGCCGATAAGGCCTGGGCCATCATCGAAGAAGTCCAGGCGATGGGCGGCATGACCAAGGCGGTCGAGTCGGGTTGGGCCAAGCTGCAAATCGAAAAATGCGCGACCCAGAAGCAAGCCAATATCGATTCTGGTAAAGACGTGATCGTCGGCGTCAATAAATACAAACTGCCCCGGCAAGACGCCATCGACATTCTGAATGTCGATAACCACGCGGTACGCGAAGCGCAGGTGGCGCGGCTGGCCGAAATTCGCGCCGGCCGCGACGCCGGCGCGGTTCAGGCGGCTCTCGACGCCGTTGGCGAATGCGCCAAAACCGGCGACGGCAACTTGCTCGACCTGGCCGTCAAGGCGACTCGCCTGCGCGCCACGGTCGGCGAAATTTCCGAAGCGCTTGAAAAGGTCTGGGGCCGCCATCGCGCCAGCAATCAGGCCGTGACCGGCGTCTACGGCGCCGCCTTCGAGGCCGATCGGGATTGGGCGCAACTTAAGGAACAGGTCAACAACTTTGCAACCGCCGAGGGCCGCCGGCCACGCATCTTGATCGCCAAATTGGGCCAAGACGGCCACGACCGCGGCGCCAAGGTCGTCGCGACCGCCTTCGCCGACTTGGGCTTTGACGTCGACATCGCGCCGCTGTTTCAGACGCCGGAGGAAGTCGCCCGCCAAGCCATCGAAAACGACGTGCACGCGATCGGCGTATCGACGTTGGCGGCCGGCCACAAAACCCTGGTGCCGGCGCTGATCGAGATATTGCGCGGGCAGGGCGCCGGCGACATCATCGTCTTCGTCGGCGGCGTCATTCCGGCCCAGGATTACGAATTTCTGTTCGCCGCCGGCGCCAAGGGCGTGTTCGGACCCGGCACGCCGATTCCGCAATGCGCGCGGGACGTGTTGAACGCCATTCAAGCGGCCCAAGCGCCAACGGCACCTTGATCCAGACCCAACAGCATGCCGGCTCTAACGAATTTCCAACTCAGCCACGAAGACCAGGCGCTCGCCGACGCCGTACTCGCGGGCCAGCGCCGCGCCCTGGCCAAGACGATTACCCTGATCGAATCGACTCGTAGCGACCATCGCCAGCGAGCGCAGGCTCTGCTGCATACCTTGCTGCCGCACAGCGGCGACTCGATCCGACTCGGGATCTCCGGCACGCCGGGCGTCGGTAAATCCACCTTCATCGAGGCGTTCGGCTTGCACCTGATCGAACAGGACCACCGGGTCGCGGTGCTGGCGGTCGATCCGTCATCCTCGCTATCCGGCGGTTCGATTCTCGGCGACAAGACTCGGATGGAATTATTGTCGGCGCGCGAGGAAGCCTTCATTCGCCCGTCCCCGTCATCCGGGTCGCTGGGCGGCGTCGCCGCTTCGACGCGAGAAGCGATGCTGGTTTGCGAAGCGGCGGGCTTCGATGTGATCGTCGTCGAAACCGTCGGCGTCGGTCAGAGCGAAACGGCGGTCGCGGGCATGACCGATGCGTTCTGCCTGCTACAGCAGCCTAACGCGGGTGATGATTTGCAAGCGATGAAAAAGGGTATCGTCGAACTGGCCGATATTTTCGTCATCAACAAGGCCGATCTCGATCCGCTGGCGGCCGACCTGACCGCCGGCCAAATCAAGGCGGCGCTGACACTACTGCGGCCAACCGGCGCGCGGTGGCAGCCGCCGGTCGTGAAAGTCAGCGCGGCTTTCGGCGACGGGATCGACCACTTCTGGCAACAACTCGGCCTTTATCGCCAGACGGTCGGCGAAACCGGCGAATTGGCCGCTAAACGCAGACATCAGTCGTTATCCTGGATGTGGGCGTTGATCGAGTCGGGTCTCCAGGAACGCTTTCGAGGTCACCCCGGCGTCCGGGCCGCGATGCCGGATCTAAGCGCCGCCGTCGAAAGCGGCAGCGTATCGCCCACGGTGGCCGCGCACCGTTTGCTCGAACTGATGGGCGATACCGCCGGGATTTAACCTAGGCGCCGGGCAATCGCGGTAACATTGACCCGCACGATGTCATGCGCTTCTGGATGAATGGAAGCGTTTACCAAAAACGCTGAGTGGCCGCCCGCAGACAGCCGCGCACGCGTTACGGCGCTTTTTGCCAACCCGCCGCGGCCGCTTGGTCGACCGTGTCGAAACAGCGCTCGCCCTTGCTGGAATCGATGACCACACTGGCGTAGGTCGGATGGCTGGCTTCGAAGTAGAGTTTGCGATGCTTGCCGGAAATGTTGCCCTTGACCGGGCAGACGGAGTCCGGGCCATTGCCGGCGCTCGTATCGCCGCCGGTTTGATCGCCGTGGCCGGGACAGGCGAACGGGGCGAAATCGCGGTCGTAGCAGATCCGCCATTCCTTGGCGTTGCGGTCGAAGTAAACACCGTCCTTGGACAGCTGCGGATTGTGTTGCGCGAACCAGGCCTTGCCCTGGGCTTCGTCGGCGATGGGTTGATTCGGCAGATGCAGCGCGCCATGCAAGGCTAACGCTTGATCGAAATAGGCTTCCGGCGTGCGCAGATGTTGATCGATCATGCAGGTACCGTGGTTTTCGAATTCATGCTGCAATAACCAGACACTGGGCGTCATGCAAAAGTATTTCGCCAGTAACGTCCGGTCGATTTTGGGCCGGTCGCCGGCGCAGGCGCGCGGGTAGTCCTTGGGTTTGGCCAGCGTGCCTTGCGGCCACAACCCGTGCAGGATGTAGCCAAAGCGGGTTTTACCGCCGCATTGCAGATAATCTTTTTGGCCGGGGCGACTGTTGCCGCCTTTTTCCTCGCAGTAGTTCGGCGCCCAGGAATAGGACAGCACGTAAAACTCCGATGGCCGGTCTTGGGTGGCGTCGGCCACCACGTCATAGGTTTCGTAAGTGTCTTTCGGGTCCACGCAGTCCGCACCCACGGCGAAGGCAATCAGCGTCAGACAAATCGTAAACAGCGGGTGGGATCGGGACATCGGCGGGTTCCTCATCATTATTTTTTGGGATTGAGTCGCTAGCGCGCCGCCGCACGACGCGCGGTAAACCCAGTATGTCGCGGCGCCAACGACAATATGAAGACATTTCGCAACCGCCGACAAATCAGTTTAGCGCTAACATATCAGTTTCTTTTCAAATCAAAATCTCGCGGAATACTAGTCGCTGTCAGGCTGGAATCCTGGTAGCGCAATCACA